>NZ_JAYWVC010000002.1:0-171690 GCF_036281785.1 Streptomyces chiangmaiensis
AAACTCTATCAGTCATTTTCTGTCTCTCTGACCACCGCCCCGCAGACATGCAGAACGGGACCCCGAGATAGGATCCGACAAGTTTGGGTGCTGCCGGGCAACGATGCTTGGCCGCATCGCCCGCCCCTAGGCAGGGATGCAACTCTACACGCGGTCCTGGAGCGGGCGCAAATCGTTTGGGCTGCGTGCCTAGGGCCCTCAACCCCTACGTCTCATGCGGAACGGGCACTTCATATGACATACGCTGCTCCCCAGTGCGCCGTCCGGGACAGGTAGCGACGGCCCGTTTGGATCTCCACCCCTGGGAGGCTTCCCATGACCACCGTGACGTCCCCTCTCGCCGGACGCGCGATCGGACTGGCCGCAGTGCCCGACCCCGTCTTCTCAGGAGCGATGGTCGGGCCCGGCACGGCGATCGATCCCGTGCGTGAGCCCATGGATGCCGTCTCTCCCGTCGACGGGGTCATTGTTTCGCTCCACGCGCACGCCTTCGTCGTGGTCGACGGAGAGGGTCACGGTGTGCTGACGCACCTGGGCATCGACACGGTCCAGCTCAATGGCGAAGGCTTCGAGCTGCTCGCCAACAAGGGCGACACCGTGACGCGTGGTCAGGCGGTCGTCCGCTGGAACCCCGCCGCCGTCGAAGAGGCCGGCAAGTCCCCGGTGTGCCCGGTGGTGGCTCTCGAGGCGACCGCCGATTCCCTCTCCGGTCTGCGTGAGGACGGCGATGTGAAGCAGGGTGACGAGCTCTTCGCCTGGCAGTGACACCCGCGCCGTATCGAACGGCGACGCCGTACCGGACGGCAGCACAGACAACCTTCGCGGTGGAGGGACCCGCCGCATGATTCGGAGACGGGTGAGATGAAGACAACGCTGCGAGGCGTCGGTGTGAGTCACGGCGTGGCGATCGGCGAGGTCCGCCATATGGGGACGGCGGTACTCGAACCCCCGGCCAAGCAGATTCCGCCGGAGGACGCCGAGCGCGAACAGGGGCGCGCACGTCAGGCCGTGGACGCCGTGGCAGCCGACCTGATCGCACGCGGCAATCTGGCGGGTGGAGAGGCCCAGGCGGTGCTGGAGGCCCAGGCCCTCATGGCCCAGGACCCCGAGCTGATGGGGGATGTGGAGCGTCGCGTCGCCGTCGGCAGCACCGCGGAGCGCGCCGTGTACGACGCGTTCGCCGCCTACCGCGAGCTGCTGGCGAACGCCGGTGAGTACCTGGCCGGTCGCGTCGCCGACCTCGACGACGTGCGGAACCGTATCGTCGCGCGTCTCCTCGGCGTACCGATGCCGGGTGTGCCTGACAGCGACGAGCCGTACGTCCTGGTGGCCCGTGACCTCGCCCCCGCCGACACGGCCCTGCTGGACCCGGCCCTGGTGCTGGGCTTCGTCACCGAGGAGGGTGGTCCGACCAGCCACAGCGCGATCCTGGCGCGGGCACTCGGAGTTCCTGCCGTCGTCGCACTTCCGGGTGCGGGTGAGCTTGCCGAGGGCACCGTGATCGCGGTCGACGGCAGCACCGGCGAGATCTTCGTCGACCCCAGCGACGAGCGGAAGGCGCAGCTCGAGGCCGCGGCCGCCGAGCGCAAGGCCGCCCTCGCCGCCGCGACCGGACCGGGTGTCACGGCCGACGGTCACAAGGTGCCGCTGCTGGCGAACGTCGGTGGTCCGGCGGACGTGCCGGCGGCAGTCGAGGCCGGTGCCGAGGGTGTCGGTCTGTTCCGCACGGAGTTCCTCTTCCTGGACGACAGCAAGACTGCGCCGTCCGAGGAGAAGCAGATCGCGGCCTACCGCCAGGTGCTCGAGGCCTTCCCCGAGGGCCGTGTCGTGGTGCGGGTGCTGGACGCCGGCGCCGACAAGCCGCTGGACTTCCTGACCCCGGCGGACGAGCCGAACCCGGCGCTGGGCGTGCGCGGCCTGCGGACCCTGCTCGAACACCCGGAGGTGCTCCGCACCCAGTTGACCGCGCTCGCGACGGCGGCGGAGGGTCTGCCGGTCTACCTCGAGGTCATGGCGCCCATGGTCGCCGACCGCTCCGACGCCAAGGCGTTCGCGGACGCGTGCCGTGAGGCCGGGCTGCATGCCAAGTTCGGTGCCATGGTGGAGATTCCCTCGGCGGCTCTGCGGGCTCGGTCGATCCTGCAGGAGGTCGAGTTCCTGTCGCTGGGCACCAACGACCTCGCGCAGTACACGTTCGCCGCCGACCGTCAGGTGGGTGCGGTGTCCCGTCTCCAGGACCCGTGGCAGCCCGCGCTGCTCGACCTGGTCGCGCTGGCCGCCGAGGCGGCGAAGGCCGAGGGCAAGAGCTGCGGTGTCTGCGGCGAGGCCGCGTCGGACCCGCTCCTCGCGTGTGTGCTGACAGGGCTCGGTGTCACCTCCCTCTCCATGGGTGCGGCGTCGATTCCCTACGTCCGCGCGACGCTGGCCAAGTACACGCTGGCGCAGTGCGAGCGCGCCGCCGCGGCCGCGCGTGCGACCGACACCGCGGACGACGCACGCAAGGCGGCTCAGGCGGTGCTGTCCGGCGAGTGATCCGGGAGGCGTCACTTCGATGGCGTGCGGCGAGGGGCGTTCCACCTGCGGGTGGGACGCCCCTCGCTCGTTCAGGCCCGTCTGTGCCGCTCAGTGGCTCCCGCACCCGCCGTGATCAGTGCCACGGCTCCTTCGTTCATGGGGTGTGGCCCGTCAATGGGTGTGTCCGGTCGGCCGGCCGTCGTCCCCGAGGTCGGGTGGGGAGCAGTAGTCGACTCCGGATTCCGGGGAGACGAGGTCACCGGACTCGATGTCGGTGCAGTAGGCGTCGAAGACCTCTCCCGCGGTGAGCGGCTCCAGGCGTTCACCGCGCAGGCGCCAGCCGTAGACGCGGTCCGTCGTGTCGGGTGCGGAAGCGCGCATGACGAGTCCGCCGGAGCTGTGGGTGGCGATGCCCAGAGCCAGGACGGTGGTGAATTCGAGGGCCTCGGTCTCGTCGATGTGGGCCGTGCCGTCGGGGTCCTCGTCGGCGTTGAGCACGGCGATGAGGGTTTCGGCCGGCGCCGAGACGCTGAGGACGAGATGGCGGTGGCCGCGGCTCGCGGTGTCGATGATGCGGGTGAGGAGCCGCGAGGCGTGCACGAAGGCGGCGTGTCCGATGTCCTCTCCGCAGGAGGCGCAGGTGCCGACGTCGGCGAGGACGGTGGTCGCGTACTGCCAGGTGGCCTGCCGTACGGCTTCGTCGACCAGGTTCGGGACCAGGTCGGCCAGCGGCTGCCCCTCGTACCGGACGGTCGGTCCCGTGGCGGCCAGTTCCGCCGTGAAGCGGGTGCGGCTGGCAGGGGCGTCCGGTTCCAGGCCGCTGTCGCTGCAGAACTCCGCGTACTCCTCCGGGTCGAAGAGGGCGACCCTCGTGTGGCCGCCCTGGTCGGCGAGGGTCCGGAGCAGGGCTTCGACCTGCTGGAGGTAGGTCGTGTGGTCGTCGAAGGTGAAGGTGCGGTAGCACCGCATCACGGTGAAGTCGTGTTCGTCGGTCAACAGGCCGATGGTGCCGGCGATTTCGCGGCGCAGGACGCTTCGCATGGTCTGGTCGGTGTGCGGCATTCTTCCCCCTACGTACAGTCGATCGATCCTCACTCACAGTAGTCGGCACCACTGACACCAACGCCCCGCGGCGGCTGCAAGGCCTTCGCGGGGCGTCCGGTCCGGTGTGCGGAGAGGTGTGTCAGGCGCGCTTGCGGGCCAGGTCCTCGTAGAAGTGCAGGAGATCCAGATTGTCGATGGAGCCCGGGTTGACGGCCTTCTCCAAGGGGGCGCCCTGGAGGAGGCGCTTGACGGGGACCTCGATGCGTTTGCCGGTGAGCGTGTGCGGGATGCCCGGGACCTCGATGATCTCGTCGGGGATGTGGCGGGGGGAGAGCTGTTCCCGGATGGTCTGCTTGATGCGGTTCATGAGGGCTTCGTCCAGGACGGCTCCGGGCGTCAGCTGGACGAAGAGGGGCATCCAGTAGCCGCCGTCGGGCTGTTCGATGCCGATGACAAGGGACTCCTTGATGTCGGGGAGGCGCTCTACGGCTTCGTAGATGTCGGCCGAGCCCATGCGGACGCCCTGCCGGTTCAGCGTGGAGTCCGAGCGGCCGTGGATGATCACGGAGCCGCGGGAGGTGACGGTGATCCAGTCGCCGTGCCGCCACACTCCCGGATACATGTCGAAGTAGCTGTCGTGGTAGCGGCTTCCGTCGGGGTCGTTCCAGAAGCGGATCGGCATGGAGGGCATCGGGTTGGTCACGACCAGCTCGCCGACCTCGCCGATGAGGGGTTTGCCGCTGGGGTCCCAGGACTGCAGGTCGGTGCCGAGGGCCGGCGCCTGGAGTTCGCCTATGTGGACGGGGAGGGTCGGGACGGCCCCGGCGAAACAGGAGCACACATCCGTGCCTCCGCTGACGGACGCGATCCACAGGTCGTCGCGCACCTCGTCGTGCAGCCAGCTGAATCCGTCCGGTGGCAGGGGCGAGCCGGTGGTGGCCACGCACTGCACGCGGGTGAGGTCGTAGTCGCGCCCCGGATGCACTCCCGCCTTGCGACAAGCCATGACGTAGGCGGCGGACGTGCCGAAGAGGGTGGCGCCGGTGCGTTCGGCGACACGCCACTGGGCACCGGTGTCGGGATACCCGGGGCTGCCGTCGTACAGCACGATCGTGGTGCCCGTGAGGAGGCCTGAGACGAGGAAGTTCCACATCATCCAGCCGGTGGACGTGTACCAGAAGAAGCGGTCCTCGGGGCCGAGGTCGCAGTGCAGGCCGAGCTGCTTGAGATGCTCGATCAGGATGCCGCCCTGGGACTGGACGATGGCCTTGGGCAGACCGGTCGTGCCCGAGGAGTACAGCACCCACAGCGGGTGGTCGAACGGAACCTGTTCGAAGACGGGCTCGGTGTCCGCGGAGGTCAGGGCCGACCACTCCAGGGCGCCTTCGGGGCCGTCCGTACCGAGGAGCGGGATGTGGACGACGGCCCGCAGGGAGGGCAGTTCCCGGCGCAGCTCGGCGACGATCTCGCGTCGGTCGTGCTCCTTGCCCCCGTACCGGTAGCCGTCGACCGTGAACAGTACGACGGGCTCGACCTGCTGGAAGCGGTCCAGGACGCTGCGGGCGCCGAAGTCGGGGGCGCAGGAGGTCCACACACCGCCGACCGCCGCCGTGGCGAGGAGGGCGACGAGGGCCTGGGGGATGTTGGGAACGTAGGCGCTGACGCGGTCGCCGGGGCGTACGCCGAGCGCGCGCAGTTCGGCGGCCAGGGATCCGACCTGCCGTCGCAGTTCGGCCCAGGTGACCGGCCGCGGTTCATGGGTCTCGTCGACGGCCAGCAGCGCGGGCTCGTCCGGACGCGCGGTCGACGCGCGCAGGGCGTGCTCGGCGTAGTTGAGGGTCGCCCCGGGGAACCATTCGGCACCCGGCATGGAGCGGTTGCCCAGCACATGCGTGTACGGCGTGGAGAACTGTACGTCGAACCACTCCGTGACGGCCTTCCAGAAGGTGTCCAGCTCGTCCACCGACCAGCGGTGAAGGGCCGCATAGCCGCCCTCGGCGGGCGCACCGTGGCGCTCGGCCGCCCAGGCCTGGAACCTGGTGATCTGCGCCCGGGCGATACGGTCGGCATCGGGCTGCCAGAGCGGCGAGGGGTTCGCTGAGGTCATGGGGCGGCTCCCGGACTGTGCGCGTCGTGTGCGTGGTCCGCGCACGGGCTGGGGTGTGCGCGATACGCGGCTGACACGGACGATGCCATGTGATCGACTTCTGCACCAGGGTGCGCCACACATAGTTGGCATCGTGAAGCTGTGCTCCCGGCACGGGTGAACGACAGTTGAACGGCACCCGTGTACGGGGACGTCAATGGCAGGGTGAGCAGCATGAACAGTCGTGACCTGGTGCGTTCGGTGCGGGCGGTCGGTTCGGGAGGCGCGGCCCAGGGCCTGCGCACGGTACGGGCCGCGTGGCGCAGGAGGCGTACCGACGCCATCGGGCTGCCGCGGCGCGGTACGGAGCGGGCGCGGGTGCCGGGCCCGGTGCAGGAGGTGAGCCCGGGGCCGGGCGGCGGTGTCGTGCGGTTCGCCCGGGCCGAACTGCGGATCACGGTCGCCGTGACCGGAGCGGTCTTCTGGGGTTGGGACGGTGCCGGGCCGGAGCCGTCGTACGCGCTCGCGGGCCGCAGCCCCGATCCGGATCCGCGAGCCGTGCTGGAGCCTGACAAGGACGGCGGCTGGCGGGTCGTGGCGGAGCGCGTCACGGTGGTCGTGTCGCGGCACGGGGCGATCGAGGTGCGGACCCCTGGCGGGGTGACGCTGCGCCGGGATCTGCCGCCCCGGTGGTGGGAGCCGGTGGACGGCGGCGCGGCTCGCTGGATGCAGCGGTCCGAAGTCGCGTCGGATGCCCGGTTCTTCGGGCTCGGCGGCCGGGCCACGGGACCCCGGTTGCGTGACGGGACGTACCGGCTGTGGAACACGGATCCGGGCCGGCCGTTCGGGCCCGGCGACGATCCCCTGTACATCACCATGCCGGTGCAGATGGTGGTGGCCGACGCGGCCACGCACCTGATGTTCCACGACACGTCGTGGGACGGCACGGTGACATTGCGCGAGGGCCAGGAGGGCGCGGGCTCCGGGCACGACCGGGCGGGCACCTGTGAGGTGCGGATGGACGGCGGGCCGCTGCGCTGCTGGGTGATGGTCGGCACCCCCGCGCGCGTGCTGCTCGTCTGGGCGTCGCTGACCGGGGCACCCGCTCTGCCTCCGGCATGGGCGCTGGGTCACCATCACGCACGGTGGGGCTTCGGCAGCGAGCAGGAGGTGCGGCGCATCGTCGCGGGCTATCAGGAGCGCGGCCTTCTGCTCGACGCCGTTCATCTGGACATCGACCATTACGACAACCACCGGGTGTTCACGGTCGACCGGGACCGCTTCCCCAAGCTGCCGTCGCTCGCCGAGGAGTTGCGCCGGGACGGGATCCGTCTGGTGTCGATCGTCGACCCTGCGGTCAAGGCCGAGCCGGGCAACGCCGTGTACGACAGCGGGAGTGCCGAGGACGCGTTCGTGCGGGACGCGTCGGGCCGGCTGGTCGAAGGCGTCGTATGGCCCGGGGAAGCCGTCTATCCCGATTTCACCGACGCGCGTGTGCGCCGGTGGTGGGGCGGTCTGTACGAGGAACGTCTCGGGCAGGGCTTCGCGGGATTCTGGCACGACATGAACGAACCGGTGTCGTTCACCGCCTTCGGGGAGAACACCCTGCCCCGCTCGGCCCGGCACTCGCTGGAGGGGCGCGGCGGTGACCACCGGGAGGGCCACAATGTGTACGCGCTGTGCATGGCCCGGGCCGCCTTCGAGGGGTTGCGTGCCATCGTCCCCCAGGAGAGGCCGTTCCTCTTCTCACGCTCGGGGTGGGCCGGAATGCAGCGCTACGGGGGGACCTGGTCGGGGGACGTGGCCACGGGCTGGGCCGGACTGCGTGCCTCGCTGGCCCTCGTGCTGGGGCTCGGGCTGTGTGGGATCCCGTACTCCGGGCCGGATGTGGGCGGCTTCGACGGGAGTCCGTCTCCCGAGCTCTACGTGCGCTGGTTCCAGCTCGCCTCGTACCTGCCGCTGTTCAGAACGCACGCGAGTCTGCGGGCCGGGCGCCGTGAACCCTGGGAGTTCGGCGACGACGTCCTGGAGCACGCGCGCGTGGCGCTCGCCGAGCGGCGGCGCCTGCTGCCGTATTTCGTCACGCTGGCGCATCTGGCGCGCCGTACGGGTGCGCCCTATGTACGTCCGTTGTGGTGGAGCAGCCCGATGAACAGGGAACTGAGGGACTGCGAGGACGCGTTTCTGCTCGGCGACAGCCTCCTGGTGGCGCCGGTGCTGGAGCCGGGCGTGGGCCGCCGGACCGTGCTGCTGCCACGGGGACGCTGGTACGACACGACGACCGAGGTGGCGTATCGAGGGCCGGGACACGTGGAGGTCGACGCCCCGCTGGGGCGGATTCCGGTATTTGCGCGCGCGGGTGCCGTACTGCCCGTGCAGGGCGAGGACGGTCGTCTCACGCTGGAGGTGTGGGCGCCGGCACGGGGCAGGTCCGGGGGCGGCCTGGTGGTGCCGGATGCGGGCGACGGTTGGACCGAACCCGAGATCGAGCGGTATGTCTCGCGGTGGAAGGGCCGGCGCGTGGTGATACGGCGCGACGGTGACGACGACGGCAGCGAGCCCACGCGCCCGGTGCGTCTACGGGGGCTGGGACACACGTGACAGGGCCGGTGTGCGGGCGGGCCGGCCCCACACGCCGTCCTGCCCGACACGGCAGGGCGGGACGCTCTGGTGTCGCCCCGCCCGTGGCTCACACGTAGCGGCCCTCGAACCATCCCTGTACCGCCAGCGTGTGCAGCGGGAAGGCGAGTTCGGCCGGGCGGCGCAGGAGCTGCCAGCCCTCCGTCTCGTCCGTGGCGGCGGTGGGCGGGAGATCGGCGGCCGGCCGCTCGGGGAGCAGACCGAACAGCAGAAGATGACCGTCGGGCGAGCTCATGGCGTCGACGAGCCGCACGTCGCGGGCCGCGGCCTCGATACCGGTCTCCTCCTGGAGCTCCCGGACGACGGCCTGCCGCCAGTCCTCGCGGTGTTCGATGAACCCTCCGGGGAGGGCGGTGCCGCCCCGCGCCGGAGGGATGGTTCGGGTGATGACGACCAGGGCGGTGCCCTTGGTGTCGTACACGGGCTGGAGGGCCACCGCCACCGGTAGCGGATTGCGGTAGGCCACCGTGCCGCAGATGGCGCAGGTGCGGGGCCAGTCGGAGACGCCATCTCCGAAGGACGCTCCACAGCTCGAGCAGTGCGAGCCCGGCACGGAGTCGACGGATGCGAACGAGGATTCGGACACGGGCGGACTGTATCCGATCACGGAGAGGGCGTCTTCCGGGGGCGGCTCAGTGGGAGGACGTGAGCGACTTCATGGACACCGGAAAGTCGAAGTAGGTGTCCGGGTAGGGCTCCGGCTTGTAGGTGTAATGCCACCACTCCTCGGCCAGGTTGACGAATCCGAGGCCCTCGAGGGTGCTCTTCAGCAGTTGCCGGTTGGCGCGCTGCTCGCCGACGATCCGGGGGTCGTCGGTGTGGGCGAGGGTGTCGAAGCAGTCGAAGCCCGTCCCCATGTCGACGGAGTTGTCAGGGAAGCGCTCGTCCTTGGGCGCGTGGCAGGACACGAGCGGTTCGCCGGGGACGTACGGGCGGGTCGGCCTCGCCGGAAGGCGCACGACGGTCAGATCCATGGTGGACCCGCGGCTGTGTCCGGACTTCTCAGCGATGTAACCGTCCGCGAACAGGCGGGTCTTGTCGACCTCCGGATAGAACTCGGCCTTCATCCTCTGGTCGCCGAGATCCTTCGCCCAGCGCACGAAGTGGTCCACGGCGCGCTGCGGCCGGTAGCAGTCGTACACCTTGAGCGTGTATCCCTTGCGCACCAGTTGCACCTGGGCCCTGTGCAGGGCTTCCGCGGCGGGGCGGGTCAGGATGCACAGGGGCTGCCGGTAGCCGTCGATGCGCTCGCCGACGAAGTTGTGCGGAGTGAAATAACGGATCTCCTGAAGGATCGTGGGGTCCACCGATCTCAGCGCCACGAAGTTCCCGGGCGCCTTGGGCTCCGGTGTGGCCCGGGCGGTGGCGGAGGCGGAGGTGACGGCCAGGACGGCGGCGAGTGCGGTGACGAGACCTCGTAGCGCGACGGAGAGACGTGTCATGCCCCTTCCAATATCAGTCACGGAGCCGACGGGGAAGCGGGGAAGGCGATGCGACCTCGTTCGGGGGACGAGGGGGGGGCCGTGCGTTCCGGCCGCACCCACCGATGCCCCGCCCCTGGTGTGACCGGCGGTTCTCCACGACACCTGTCGGTCCACGGGAGCCCGTGGCAGACTTCTGACGTTCCATCAGAAATGCGTCGGCCGTCGAGTGGATTCCTTGCCGGGAGGTCCCATGTCGCAGGTGCACACCCCCGTGGTGGCCGGATGGTTCGACGGCGAGGGGGACGACTTCCGTCTCGTCGGCACCCGCTGTTCCGCGTGCGGGTCGGTGTTCTTCCCGCGCGAGGACACCTGCTGCCGCAATCCGAAGTGCGAGGGCGGCGAGCTCGCCTCGGCGTCACTGTCCAGACGGGGACGCATCTGGTCGTACACGAACACCGGATACCGACCCCCGTCACCCTATGTGACGAATCCGGAACTTCCTTGGGAACCCTACGCGTTGGTCGCGGTGGAGTTGGAAACAGAGCGGATCGTCGTGCTCGGGCAGGCCGCTCCGGGGGTGACCGTCACCGACCTGGAGGTCGGCATGGAGGTCGAGATCGTCCCCGGTGTGCTGTACGAGGACGCGGAGACGACCTGGACGACCTGGCACTGGCGGCCGACGGGGGTGGCGGCGTGACGGACGATGTGGCGGTGCTCGGGGTGGGGATGCACCCCTGGGGCAAATGGGGGCACGGGTTCGTCGCGTACGGGACGGCTGCGGCGCGTGCGGCACTCGCCGATGCGGGGATCGCCTGGAACGACGTCGCTTCGATCGTGGGCGCGGGCACGGTCCGGGGCGGGTATCCCGGGTACGTGGCGGGGGCCACGTTCGCCAAGGCGCTCGGCTGGCAGGGAGCACGGGTCGCGAGCGTGTACGCGGCATGCGCGTCAGGCGCCCAGGCAGTCGGGACGGCCAGGGCGCAGATCCTCTCCGGGCTGGCGGACGTGGTGCTCGTGGTCGGGGCGGACTCGGCCCCCAAGGGGTTCCTCCGTCCCGCGGGCGGTGACCGACCGGACGATCCGGACTGGCTGCGGTTCCTGATCCTCGGGGCGACGAATCCGGCGTACTTCGGGCTGTACGCGCGCCGCCGGATGGCCGTCCACGGCGACACGGTCGACGACTTCGCCCAGGTCAAGGTCAAGAACGCGGCTCTGGGAGCGCTGAACCCGAACGCCCGCTACCGTCGGCGGGTCACCGCGGAGGAGGTCTCAGCCTCGCCGGTGGTCGCCGATCCCCTGCGGCTGCTCGACATCTGTGCGACGTCGGACGGCGGAGCCGCGCTCGTGCTGTCGAGCATGGGGTTCGCACGGCGGCACGGGGTGACGGAGCCGGTGCGGATACGAGCGGTGTCCACGGTGACTCCGCGCTACCCCAACACCGTGCTGGACCTGCCCGACATCGCCACGGACTCGGCGGTGGCCGTGGAGCCGGGTGGCGAGACGTTCCGCGCGTCGATCGCGCGCACCGCCTACGAGGAGGCGGGGATCGGTCCCGAGGACCTCTCTCTCGCCGAGGTCTACGACCTGTCCACCGCACTGGAGTTGCAGTGGTACGAGGATCTGGCGTTGTGCGGGGAGGGTGAGGCGGCGAAGCTGCTGCGGGAAGGGGCCACGGCGCTCGGCGGGCGCATACCCGTCAATGCCAGTGGCGGGCTGGCCTCCTTCGGCGAAGCCGTTCCGGCACAGGCGATCGCCCAACTGTGCGAGCTGACCTGGCAGTTACGTGGCGACGCGGCTGGAAGGCAGGTTGCGGGCGCGCAAGTCGGGATCACGGCGAACCAGGGGCTGTTCGGGCACGGATCCGCGGTCGTCGTGGTGCGGTGAGCGGGCCGGCCCCTCGCCGGAGCGGCCGGGGCCGTGCCCGGAGAGCCGGCCGTCGTGCGACTGACGTTCGCTCCACTGGACACAGGTCGTTCACACGCTCCGTGATCACCTGGGAATGCTGTGTGAACAGGTCATGAATTGGGCCTGGGAAGGCGCTGTGGGCGTCATCATGCTCCCGTGCCTTCCTGGACGGATGCTCTCCGCTTCGCCTTCCAGCCGGTGGTCAATCTGACGACCGGAGGCGTCGCGGCGCTCGAGATCCTGGCACGCCCGGAGACCGGCGATGTCCTCGCACAGGCCCGCCGGGACCCCGAACTCGACGGGAACCTGGCCGCCTTGGCGGTCACCGCGGCCGCGCGGCGGGAAACGCTGCTCCCCCTGCACGTCAACGTTTTCGCCGCAACCCTCGCCGACCTCGGCGGTCTCGCCGCCTTGCGGGAAGCGGTGCGCAAGACGGGCCGCATGCCCTGGGAGGTGACGGTCGACATCGGGCCGCCGTACACGCATGTGCCGCACCGGGCACTGCTGGAGGCCGTCGCCGTGCTGCGCGGCGAGGGCTTCGGGGTCAGCGCGGACGGCGTAGGCGACGGCGACGTACCCCTGCGTCTGCTCACCGACATGGAACCGGACCTGGTGAAGCTCGACGCGTCCCTGCTGACGCGGTCGGCCGCGATGCGGGCCATGCGGACGCTGAGCGAGCAGCTGGGCGCACTGCTGTCGGTCGAAGGCGTGGAGACCGAGCTGCAGTGCGCGGCCGTCCGGGCGGCGGGCGCACAACTGGCGCAGGGCGACCTGTTCGCGCCGCCGTCCCGGCTCCCCGCCGCGGACGTATACGTTCCGGCGCTTCCCTCGTCCCCGACGGCACCGCCCCGCACCGGCCCGTCGGTGCGGCAGTTCATACGGCCGGCCGCGCTGCTGGCCGCCACGGCGTCGGCCGGACAGGTACGAGCGCTGCTCAACGGTTCACCCGACGTGTCCGGTGTGGTGCTGGTGGACCCGGCCGGAATCCCCGTCCGCTCGGTCCACCGTTCGCGCTTCCTGCTGTCGATGTCGGGACGCTACGGGCACGCGCTGTACGCCGATCGGCCGGCCGCGAAGCTGGGCGATCCACCGCGCACGGTCGGCATCGACGCGACGGCCTGGGAGGTGCTCGACGTGGTGGCCGACGGTGGGCGCGACCGCACCTCGGACGACGTGACGGTGGTCGACCGGGTCGGGCGGTGCGTGGGCGTCGTACGACTCGCCGAGCTCGTGCGGGCGCTGGCCGAGAACCGGGTGGAAGAGGCGGCCGGGCTCAATCCGCTGACGCGTCTGCCCGGTTCGGACGCGATCACGGGCGAGGTGGACCGGCGGATCGCGGACGGACGGATGTTCGCGCTGAGCTGGCTGGACGTGGACCACTTCAAGCAGGTCAACGACGGGGCCGGCTTCGCCGCGGGCGACGAACTGATCCGCGCGGTGGGCCGGGCGCTACAGGGCGCCGCATCCGGAGGCACCCGCGTGGGGCACATCGGCGGGGACGACTTCCTGGTCCTGGCCGACCCGGAAGGACTCGATCCGCTCGCCACGTCGGTGCTGGACGCCCCCTGGTCGGCCGGTGGCCGCATCATCACGCTGTCGTTGGCCACGGTTCTGTGTGCTCCCGGCAGCGTGACCGACCACCGTCAGGCGGCCGCGTGCCTGGCGCCGCTGAAGCAGGCCGCAAAGGCCCTGAGCGGGGCGAGTTGGGTCCTCGGCCGGGCCGGGCTTCCCGGCCACGAGGTCCGACGCGGCTCGGCGGCGGCCCCTGCCGAGGCCGGCGGTCCGGCGTGGGCCTGAGTCCCATCCCGGCTCCGCTGTGACCGCCGCACGCCATCGAAACCCCCGGCACAGCCGTCCCGCCGAAGGCCGGGGCCTGGCTCAACCGTTGTCGTCCCCGACCTTGACGCTCTCCGAGCGCCGGTGAAAACTTCCGGGTGTCAGTCGGCATCGTCGCATTCGGGCGTATTCAAGCCGTGCGCCCCTGAGGCCCACGCCAGTTCGACGGGTCGTCTCCCGACGGGCGATTCCGCTGCACAGGCACGCTCGTCGCGGACGCCGGGCGGGGCGCGGCACCCCCCTGCCTTCGGCTGAAGTCGCCAAGGGAAACGCACCCTGCACGGAGGACGGACACGGGGCCGCACCGCCCCGGGCGAGGGCCTAGGAGCCGCCATGACCCATGGAAGCATCTTCGTCGGCGAGTTGATCGGAACGGCCATCCTCATCCTGTTCGGCGCGGGTGTGTGCGCCGCCGTCACCCTGAACCACTCCAAGGCCAAGGGCGCGGGCTGGGTCGTCATCTCCTTCGGCTGGGGTTTCGGCGTCCTCGCGGGCGCCTACACGGCCGCCCCGAAGTCCGGCGCACACCTCAACCCGGCGGTGACCCTCGGTCTCGCCATGGCCGACATGACCGGGTGGGGGGACGTCCCGTACTACCTGCTGGGCCAGTTGGCGGGGGCGATCCCCGGTGCCGTGCTGACCTGGCTGGTCTACTTCGCGCAGTTCCAGGCCAACGCCGACCAGGACAACGCGCTGCCCACGCTGGGGATCTTCTCCACGGCCCCGGAGATCCGCAATCCGGTCGCCAACCTGATCACCGAGATCATCGCCACCGTCGGGCTCGTGCTGCCCATCCTGTTCTTCGGAAAGAACCTCGGCACCGGCATCGGCCTGATCCCCGGCACGACGGCGTACGGCTCGGGCATCGGAATCCTGCTCGTCGCCCTGCTCGTCGTCGGTATCGGCCTCTCCCTCGGCGGGCCCACCGGGTACGCGATCAACCCGGCCCGCGACCTCGGCCCACGCATCACCCACGCCCTGCTGCCGATTCCCAACAAGGGGACCTCGGACTGGGGTTACGCATGGATACCGGTGGTGGGCCCGCTGATCGGCGGGGCGCTGTCGGCCCTTGTGTACAAAGCAGCCTTCTGACCCTTTGACGAAGGGGACGTCATGACGGACAACGCCCAGAAGTACGTGGCCGCGATCGACCAGGGCACCACGTCCAGCCGCTGCATCATCTTCGACCACGGCGGGGCGATCGTCGCGGTCGACCAGCGCGAACACCGGCAGATCTTCCCCAAGCCCGGCTGGGTGGAGCACGATGCCACGGAGATCTGGTCCAAGGTGCAGGCGGTGGTCGCCGGCGCGCTCGCCAAGGCAGGCCTGCGCGCCGACCGGCTCAGCGCACTCGGCATCACCAACCAGCGCGAGACGACGGTCCTGTGGGACCGCGCCACGGGCAAGCCCGTGCACAACGCGATCGTCTGGCAGGACACCCGGACGGCCGCCCTGTGCAACGAACTCGGGGGCTCCGACGGGCAGGATCGTTTCCGCGAGCAGACCGGACTCCCCCTCGCGAGCTACTTCTCCGGACCCAAGGCGGCCTGGCTGCTCGACAACGTGCCCGGGCTCAGGGCCCGCGCCGAGCACGGCGAGATCGCCTTCGGCACCATCGACTCCTGGCTGATCTGGAACCTCACGGGAGGCACAGAGGGCGGACAGCACGTCACCGACGTCACCAACGCCGGACGCACGATGCTGATGAACCTGGAGACACTCCAGTGGGACCCGTCGATCCTGTCCGCCATGAACGTTCCCGAGGCGGTGCTCCCGGAGATCAAGTCGTCCTCCGAGGTCTACGGGACCGCTGTCGGACAGCTCGCGGGAGTTCCCGTCGCATCGGCGCTGGGCGATCAGCAGGCCGCCGTCTTCGGGCAGGCCTGTTACGACGTGGGCACGGCGAAGAACACCTACGGCACGGGCAGCTTCCTGTTGCTCAACACCGGCAACCGTCCGGTGCCGTCCAAGAACGGGCTGCTGACGACGATGGGCTACAAGATCGGCGCCGAGGCACCCGTGTACTGCCTGGAGGGCTCGATCGCGATCACGGGCGCGCTGGTGCAGTGGTTCCGCGACCAGCTCGGCATCATCCGTGGCGCGGACGAGATCGAGACCCTGGCGGCGAGTGTCGAGGACAACGGCGGCGCCTACATCGTGCCCGCGTTCTCCGGCCTGTTCGCACCGTACTGGCGCTCCGACGCGCGCGGCGTCATCACCGGTCTGACCCGCTACGTCACCAAAGCGCACCTCGCACGCGCGGTGCTGGAGGCGACGAGCTGGCAGACGCGCGAGGTCGTGGACGCCATGTACCAGGACTCCGGGGTGCAGATCACCACCCTCAAGGTCGACGGTGGCATGACGAAGAACAACCTGCTGATGCAGCACCAGGCGGACGTGCTCGGTGTGCCAGTGATCCGTCCGCAGGTCTCCGAGACGACCTGCCTGGGCGCCGCCTACGCCGCCGGCCTCGCCACCGGGGTGTGGAACGACCTCGACGAGCTCAAGTCGCACTGGAAGAAGGACTCCGAGTGGACGCCCGCCATGGCGCCCTCGCTACGCGACCGCGAGTACCGCAACTGGCGCAAGGGCGTGGAGCGGAGCTTCGGCTGGCAGGAGGACGGGGCCTGACGCCACCGCCACGCGCGCGCATCGCGCGCGGCTGCGGCTCGTACCCCGGTCGGCGGGGGTGCGAGCCGCACGCGCGCCTGACGAATCAGGTGGCGACGTGCGGACGGAGGCCGACCGTGTGCGCCATGGCGTGCTGGACGACCTCGATCAGGACCTCCTTGACGGAGTCCCGCTCACGGGCGTCGCAGAGGACGACTGGCACATCGGCGTCGAGGTCGAGGGCCTGCCGTACGTCCTCGGCGGGATGACGGGCCGCGCCGTCGAAGCAGTTGACGCCGACCACGAAGGGGATGGAGCGGCGCTCGAAGTAGTCGACGGCGGCGAAGCAGTCCTCCAGACGGCGGGTGTCGGCGAGCACGACGGCACCCAGGGCGCCGGTGGCCAGTTCGTCCCACAGGAACCAGAAACGGTCCTGGCCGGGGGTCCCGAACAGGTACAGCACCAGGTCCTGGCGGAGGGTGATACGACCGAAGTCCATCGCGACGGTGGTGGTGTTCTTGCCCTCCACGCCGTGGGTGTCGTCGACCGGGCGGCCCGCCTCGGTGAGCACCTCCTCGGTGCGCAGTGGCCTGATCTCGCTGACCGCCCCGACGAGGGTCGTCTTGCCCACGCCGAAACCACCGGCCACGAGGATCTTGAGCGTGACGGGCTCGACCGGAGGCCTGCCGCGCTCACTGCGCCCGAAGGCCATCGTTCTTTTCTCCTGCTCGCTGGGGGTCGCACGGCGGCGGTCCGTAGCCTCCGCCGCCAGGGGTCTCGATGACCAGTACGTCGCCGGGACCCACGTCTGCCGAATCACTGCCCTCGAGGCGCAGCACGGTCCCGTCCACGCGCTCCACTCGGTTGGCGCCGAGCCCTCCCGGCATGCCGCCCGCCATGCCGTAGGGCGGGACCCTGCGGTGCTGGGAGAGCGTGGAGACGGTCATGGGCTCCTGGAAGCGGATCCGGCGAACGGCACCGTCCCCGCCACGCCAGCGGCCTTGACCGCCGCTGCCGTACCGTACCGCGAACTCGTCCAGCAGAACCGGAAATCGCCACTCGAGGACCTCGGGATCGGTCAGGCGGGAGTTGGTCATATGGGTCTGGACGACGCTCGCGCCGTGGAAGCCGTCGCCCGCTCCCGAGCCCGAGGCCACGGTCTCGTAGTACTGGTGCCGCTCGTTGCCGAACGTGACGTTGTTCATGGTGCCCGAGCCCTCGGCCTGCACGCCGAGGGCCGCGTACAGGGCACCGGTGACGGCCTGGGAGGTCTCCACGTTGCCCGCGACAACGGCGGCCGGGGGCTCCGGCGCGAGCATGCACCCGGACGGCACGACGATGTCGAGGGGGCGAAGGCAGCCGTCGTTGAGAGGGATGTCGGCGGCGACGAGCGTGCGGAAGACGTACAGGACGGCGGCGTTGACGACCGAGAAGGGCGCGTTGAAGTTGGTGGCGAGTTGTGGGGACGTGCCGGTGAAGTCGACGGTGGCCGAGCGGCTGTCGCGATCGACCCGCACACGGACGCGGATGACGGCCCCGGAGTCGGTCTCGTACGCGCACTCGCCCTCGTCCAGGGCGTCGATGACGCGGCGCACGGCTTCCTCGGCGTTGTCCTGGACGTGCTTCATGTACGCCTGGACCACGTCCACCCCGAAGTTCTCGATCATGCGTCGGACCTCGTCGACGCCCTTCCGGTTGGCGGCGATCTGGGCGCGCAGGTCGGCAAGGTTGGTCCTCGGGTTGCGCGAGGGGTGCGGTGCCTCGGCGAGCAGGCGGTACGTCTCCTCCTCGCGGAAGCGGCCGTCCTCGGCGAGCAGCCAGTTGTCGAAGAGAACGCCCTCCTCCTCGATGGTGCGGCTGTGCGCGGGCATGGACCCCGGTGCGATGCCGCCGATCTCCGCGTGGTGGCCGCGGGAGGCGACATGGAAGAGGATCCGCTCACCCTCCGTGTCGAAGACGGGAGTGATGACGGTGACGTCGGGCAGATGCGTGCCGCCGTGATACGGGTCGTTGACCGCGTACGTGTCTCCCGGACGCATACGGCCGGCGCGTCGTCGGATGACCTCCTTCACGCTGGTGCCCATCGAGCCCAGATGCACCGGGATGTGCGGGGCGTTGGCCACCAGATTGCCCTCGGGGTCGAAGAGCGCGCAGGAGAAGTCCAGGCGTTCCTTGATGTTGACGGACTGGGCCGTCGACTCCAGGCGGGCGCCCATCTGTTCGGCGATGGACATGAACAGGTTGTTGAAGACCTCGAGGAGAACCGGGTCGACTCGAGTACCGAGATCGGAACTCTCCGTAACCGCGGCGCGTTCCATGACCAGATGCCCGCCATCCCTCGCCGCGGCCCGCCAGCCGTCGTCGACGACGGTCGTCGCACTGGCCTCGGTGATGATCGCGGGGCCCATGACGGTTTCGCCGGGTGGCAGGTGTTCCCGGCGGTGCAGAGGCACGTCGCGCCGGACGCCGCCCGTGTGGAGGCGGACGGTCTCGGGTGCGGCGGTGGTGCCTTCGTAGGGGGCGAGGGCGGAGAGATCGGGGGGGTCGGTGATGCCGGTGGCTTCCACGGAGAGGGCTTCGACGACGACCGGACGGTCCAGCGTGAAGGAGTACGTGGCGCGATGACGTTCTTCGAAGGCGTGGTGCATCGTGGCGGGCTCGGTCAGCTCGACGGTGAGCGTGGTGTCCGTGCCGTCGTAACGCAGTTGGGCCCGGCGGACGACCCGGATGTGGTCCTCGGGGACGTCCTCGGCGAGGAGTTCGGCGCGGACGGCGCTTTCCAGGTCGTCGGCGGTCTTGAGGACCCCCGGCATCGAGGAGGGCTCCAGGGGCGCCTCGACGGACTGTTCGCGCATGGCCGTGGTGTCGGCGAGTCCGATGCCGAGAGCGGAGAGCACTCCGGCCATGGGCGGCACGAGGACGGTACGGATGCCGAGGGAGTCCGCGACCATGCAGGCGTGCTGGCCTCCCGCTCCCCCGAAGGTGGTCAGCGCGTACCGGGTGACGTCGTGGCCCTTCTGGACCGAGATCCGCTTGACCGCGTTGGCGATGTTGGCGACGGCGATCTGCAGGTACCCCTCGGCGACCTGTTCGGGAGTGCGGTCGTCGCCGGTCCGTTCGCGGATCTCCCGCGCGAGCGCGGCGAAGCGTTCACGGACGAGCGCCTCGTCGAGGGGCTGGTCGCCGTCCGGGCCGAACACCCGGGGAAAGTGGGCGGGTTGGATGCGGCCGAGCATGACGTTGGCGTCCGTGACCGTGAGCGGACCGCCGCCGCGGTAACAGGCGGGCCCCGGGTCCGCGCCCGCCGAGTCAGGCCCTACGCGGTAGCGGGAGCCGTCGAAGTGCAGGATCGAGCCACCGCCCGCGGCCACGGTGTGGATGTCCAGCATCGGTGCGCGCAGCCGCACGCCCGCAATCTGCGTGGTGAAGACGCGTTCGTACTCGCCCGCGAAGTGCGAGACGTCGGTGGAGGTGCCGCCCATGTCGAAGCCGATGACCCGGTCGAAGCCGGCGAGCTGCGACATCCGTGCCATGCCCACGATCCCGCCCGCGGGACCGGAGAGGACGGCGTCCTTGCCACGGAACTGTCCTGCCTCGGCGAGCCCGCCGTTGGACTGCATGAACATCAGCCGCACGCCCTCGAGTTCGTCGGCGACGTGCTGGACGTAGCGGTGCAGGACGGGCGAGAGGTAGGCGTCGACGACGGCGGTGTCGCCGCGCGGGACCAGTTTCATCAGGGGGCTGACCTCGCTGGAGAGCGAGATCTGGGGGAAGCCGATGCGGGCGGCCACCTCGCCGACGGCCTGCTCGTGGGCGGGGTGCAGATGACTGTGCATGCACACCGCGGCCAGTGCGCGGATCCCGTCGTCGTAGGCCTCCTGGAGCGGCCGTGCGAGGGCGTCCAGGTCCGGGGCGCGCAGGACGGTGCCGTCGGCCGCGATCCGCTCGTCGACCTCGACGACCCGGTCGTACAGGAGCTCGGGCAGTTCGATGGCGCGCGCGAAGATGCTCGGCCGGTTCTGGTAGGCGATCCGCAGGGCGTCCCGGAAGCCTCGGGTGATGACGAGGAGGGTGCGTTCGCCCGTGCGCTCCAGAAGCGCGTTGGTGGCGACGGTGGTGCCCATGCGCACGGCGTCGATCGGACCGTCGTCCTCGAGGAGTGCGCGCACGCCCGCCACGGCCGCGTCGGCGTACCGGTGGGGGTTGTCCGACAGAAGTTTGTGGGTGAGCAGGCGGCCGTCGGGGCGGCGCGCGACGATGTCGGTGAAGGTACCGCCGCGGTCGACCCAGAACTGCCAGCCCGTGGTCACGTCCATCTCTCCGATCGTGCTGCTCGGAACCGCGCCCGCAGGGTGATCGGCACGCTGCGGTTGGTCGTCGACGATCGGTCAGATCATAACGGGCGGGGCGTCACCCCGCCGGTTTGCGTACGGGAGGAGCGGCTGCGGCCCCTTCCTCCGGCTGGCGCTTCCGCGCGCTCGCCCGGAGGGCGCGAAGAGCCGGGGTCACAGGGCCCGCAGGCCGCTGATCACATCGCGCAGGATGCTCTCGTCCACCAGTTCGGCGGGCGGCACGGGGCGTGTCACATGCACCAGTTGCCCGTCCACGAGGTCCCCCACGAGGACACGCACCACGCCGACGGGCAGATCGAGTTCGGCGGCGAGTTCGGCGACGGACTGGGGCGTGTCACGGCAGAGTTCGACGATGTCCACGTGTTCCGGGGACAGCGACGAATCCGCCTCAGGATCGTCCACATGCGGCTCCGCGACGACCACCGCGATCAGGTCGAGGCGGTGCTGGGCCGCATGACTGGTGCGGCCGCGCGTCATGGCGTACGGACGGACCACCGGCCCGGCCTCGTCGTCGAACCAGCGACTGCTTCCCTGATCGTCTCCGCTCATGCCATCCCACTACCCGCCCAAGGGCAGATCGGTGCGCGGAGCTGAGCCCAGATGTACGCCGACGCGCTTGACGAGGAGGGTCATCTCGTACGCCACCTGGCCGATGTCGGAGTCGGCGTCGGCCAGGACGGCGAGGCAACTGCCGTCGCCGGCGGCCGTCACGAACAGGAATGCCTCGTCGAGTTCGACGACCGTCTGCCGGACACCGCCCGCGTCGAAGTGGCGGCCGACCCCCTTGGCGAGGCTGTGGAATCCCGAGGCGACCGCGGCCAGGTGCTCACTGTCCTCCCGGCTCAGCTCCTTGGAGACCCCTGTGGGCAGGCCGTCGCTCGAGAGCACGAGTGCCTTGCGGATGCTGGCGACACGCTCCACCAGGTCGTCGAGGAGCCAATTCAGCTCGCCCGACGCCTTCTTGGTGACGTTGTCCCCTGCGGCATTCGGTGCGGTCATCGACCGTCCCCCTTTGTCGTTCCTCGTGCTGAGCCGTCCAGGGCGTCATCGCCCGCGGCGTTCTCGTCGCGGCCACGCTGCCAGCCCCGCTGGAGCGAGGCGAAACGGCTGCGGACCTCGTCGGCGTCACGCTCGGCCGGAACCGCTCCGTTCGCGGTGCGGGGCCGGTCCTCGGTGGCGCCACGGTCGGGGCCTTCCTTCAACTGCGGGGCCAGACTGGCCTGCCGTATGCGGCGGGGCAGCGAGCCCGCACCCGACTGAGCCGGCCCCGTCTCGGAGTCCTTTTGCGAGGCCGTCCCCTCCTCCGGTCCGGCAAGGTGCCGGGCGTGGCGGCGCTGGCGCAGGGCAGGGCTCTCGGAACGTTCAGCCTGCAAACGTGCGGCTCCTTCCGAAGGTTCCCGGCGGCTCGACCGATGCCCGGTTTCCTCACGTCCCGTCGGATCGTGATCTGTCGGACCGCTGTCCTTCCCGGACCCTTCGCGCCGCGGGCCCGGTCCCGTCACCGGGCGGCCGTGCGAGCTGACGAGCTTGGGGGTGTGGCGCCGGGGAAGCGGAACCAGCGCGCCCGGAACATCGGCCTCGCCGGAGCGGGCCGGTTCACGCCGGGTGTCGTGCGCCTGCTGGTGCTGCTCGCCCGGGGCCTGCGTGAAGGAGCGGCGGGGGCGGAAGAGGCCGCCGCGTTCGCTGTCCCCGTCGTCGAGGCCATCGGGGAAGTCGTCGAGCTCGTCCAGATCGACGGGCGCCTCCAGTTCCACCGGACCGTCCAGGATCGATACCGGAAGGCCGGGGAGCCTGACAGGCACCTGGGACAGCGCCGCAGCGCTGTCCCCTTCGGCCGCGGCACCCTTCTCGGGCATCGGCCGGTCGAGCCGGAAGCCGATTCCGTTGGTGTCGGGGGCGTCGTCGGTCAGCAGGGTGTCGGGGATGAAGACGACGGCCGTGGTGCCGCCGTAGGGGGACGGCTGGAGGGAGACGCGGACGTTCTGCCGCTGGGCGAGCCGGCTGACCACGAACAGGCCGAGCCGATCGGTGTCGGAGAGTTCGAACTCGGGGGTCTCCGCGAGCCGAAGATTGGCGTCCAGGAGCGCCTCGGCGGGCATGCCGAGGCCGCGGTCGTGGATTTCCAGCGTGAAACCGTTGGCGACCCGTTCACCGAGCACCTGGACCGCGGTGTGCGGCGGCGAGAACACGGTGGCGTTCTCCAGGAGTTCGGCCACCAGGTGGGTGAGGTCGGCGACCGCGGGCCCCGTGACGGCGACCCGCGGCAGCCGGCGCACCTCGATGCGCTCGTAGTCCTCGACCTCGGCGACGGCGGCGCGTACCACGTCCATCAGCTGGATCGGCTTGCGCCACTGCCGGGAGGGGGCGGCACCGGAGAGGATGACCAGACCCTCGGCGTGACGGCGCATGCGCGTGGTCAGATGGTCGAGACGGAACAGGTCGGCGAGTTCCTCGGTGTCCTCGGTCCTGCGTTCCATGGTGTCGAGCAGGGTGAGCTGCTTGTGCAGCAGCACCTGACTGCGGCGGGCGAGGTTGACGAAGACCTCGGAGACCCCGGCCCGCAATTCGGCCTGTTTGACGGCCGCCTCGACGGCCGCGCGCTGAAGGGTGTTCAAGGCCTGGCCGACCTCGCCGATCTCGTTCTTGTCGTACTCCAGCCTCGGCGCCTCGGTCTCCACGTCGACCTGTTCGCCGGCGGAGAGCCGGCGCATCACGCTGGGCATCCGCACCCCGGACGCCTCGTGCGCCTCCAGGCGCAGTCGGCGCAGATCCCGGATGAGGCCGCGGCCGATGCGCGCGGACAGGAACAACGAGACCAGCAGCGCGACGAGGCCGAGGACGCCCGCGACGGCCGCCTTGACGATGACCCTGACGGCGAGGGGGTGGACGCGGTCCTGGTAGCGGTCCCCGGCCTGCCGGCTCATGGTGTCGAGCCGGGCGAGGACCTGGCCGGCGGCCTCGTCCCAGCTCTTGGCGGTCACGCCGTGCGGGATGCCGGAGGTGCCGTTGACGACGGCCCGTTCCGCCACGCGCAGGGACGCGGTGTCGGCGTTGTTCCAGTAGCGCTGGAAGCGTCCGCTCTCCGATGCCGGCAGCAGTGACAGGCTGACGTCGTACATCACGGCACGCTGGGCGACGAGGTCGGAGACCTCGTGGATCTCCTCGTGGGTGATGCGGCCGGCGACGAGGGCGGAGCCCAGAAGGGCGTCCTCGCGGGAGAGCAGCTCGCGGGCCCGGGAGACATCGACGAGGGCCCGGCCCTGCTTGTCCATCTCCACGTTGTCGAGGGCCTGCAGGTTGGCCAGGAGCGTGAAACAGGGGTCGACCAGGCGGTCGTAGAGGTCGAGGGTCTGGGAGCGGTTGACGGTGCCGTCCTCGACGCTGCGGCGCAGCGACACGATGCCGTCGAGGGCGTCCAGGATCGAGGAGAGGTGCTCCGAGGAGCTCGGGCCCATGTCCTCGTACAGGCTCTCGTTGTTGCTGTTGCGCCGGAGTTTGGACACGACCTTGTCGGTGGCGGCACGACTGCGGCGGAGCGCGGCGAGGGCGTCCGCGGCGCGCGGGTCGGCGAGGTAGACGAGGGTCTCGCGCCGTTCCTGTTGCAGCACGCGGATGGTGTCCTCGGTGGGGTAGCCCACCCTTTCGACGACATTCGAGACATCGAACAGCGCCTGGGCCTCACGTCCGGTGAGCGCCGTGGCGAATGCCCAGATGGCGGTCAGGGACAGCAGCGGCACGAGAAGCAGCGCCACGATCTTCCGGCGGATGGACTTCCCGCGAAAGCGCATGGCCTCCCCCAGCTCGACCCCCTAGGCCCGGGGGTACACGTGTACGTCAACAAACGGCGCGAGCCTACTACCGACACGCCCGTATCTCGAAGGGCGGGCGGAGCGCACACCGCACGGGCGGCCAATGGGACATGGGCAGTTGTCCCGTCATTGCGGGAGATTGCCTCCCCGAAACGGGCGCGGCGCGATCCGCATCGGGCCGGGAACGCGGGGCTCTTGGCCGGAATCTTTCGCCCGGGGGGAATCTTCGCGGATCGCCGATCGTCTCCCTGTACGGGAAACGGGGGCGGATTCGGCCGCAGCCGCCGCATGCCGCACTCAGCTGGCGTAAAGCAGCGCAAGCCGGGCACCTACTGGGGAGCCGGGGGTTGTACGACACGGGGCGGAGGTCTGCGGGTGGTGGGGAGTGACGACTTGATGGGCACGGCGGAGCTACGCGAGACGCCGGAGACGGGCGCCTGGGTGTCCACGGCGGCGCGACGGGGGGCTCGGTCACCGGATCACGGCATTCCGGCGGACACGGACCCTGGGATACCGGAGGGGCGCGAACAAGAGGGGTGGGGCACCGCGTTGGACGAGGAAAGGTACGAGGTCCCGTACCACCGGCCGTTGTGGATCGAGGAGCCGGCGCGCCGGCGGCGGCTGCCGGACCCCGTGCGCACCGCGGCGGTGCGCGCGGTGCTCATCATCGCGGTGACGCTGACGCAGGCGGTGATCGCCTTCCTGTGCACGCTCGCCGGCTCCTGGCTGGCCTTCCCCATGGTCCTCAGCAGTGTGGCCGGCACCGTGGTGGCGACCTGGGGCGTGCTCGACGTCTGGATCACGCGCCAGGTCTGGAACCAGCGCCATGGCGTGGTGTCGGACCCGAGCAGTACAGCCCGTGCTCTGCGCCGAGAGCGCCGTACTGCCCGGCGTCAGGCAGGGGCCGCGGAGCAGCGACAGGAGCGGATACGCCGGCAGGGCAGCGCCGGACAGCTGTCACACCCGTGACGCCGGGGGCGACGCGGCCGAGTCGCACGGTGCCGCGCCCGGCTCCCCTTCCTACGGGACGTCCACGGCCGGTCGTCTGAACATCCGCGTCGCCGTGATCTCGCTGTGCACCGCCTCTCCTGCCTGGGGCTGTTGCGGCAGCCCCGGTCGGAGATGCTCCTCCACACGGATGTACTTCAGTCCGGCCCGCAGGTCGGCATCGTTGCGCAGCCGGATGACCAGCGGGAACTCGGCCAGTGCGGTCGTGTCGAACAGCCCGGTGGTGTACAGGAGCTGGACGCCGAGCGCGTCCGAGACGGCGCGCTGGAGCTCCAGCAGATACGTGGCGTTGGCGCGTCCGATGGGGTTGTCCAGGAACAGCGTGCCCGCGTGGCGGTGCCTGTCGCGGCCGCGGTCGTTGCTGCGCAGTGCCGCCATCGTGCAGTACAGCGCGATGGCCGCGGTGAGCAACTGGCCACCGGAGAACACATCTCCCATCTGTCCGACGGGCACACGCTCGGCGCGCAGCACGGCGTCCGGCTTGAGGATCTCGACCGCGACTCCCTTGGGCTGGAGGGCCGCGCTGACCCCTCGCAGGAGCAGCGACATGCCGTCACGCCTCAGGTCGGAGTTCTTCCTGACGGCCGCACGGGTCGCCTCGTCGATGACCTGGCCGAGCCGTTCGGTGAGCGCGGCCTGGTCGGGCTCCTCGAAGCGGATGCGCAGGAACTCCTGCCCGGACCATTCGCCGAGTCCCTCGGGGAGCCGCGAGAGCCGCTGTGCCGACCGCAGCGTGGCGAGCGCCGACTCGACGAGCCCCCTCAGCCGGTCCACGATCGAGTCACGATTGCGCTCCAGCTGGGCCAGCTCGTCGGTCAGCACGCGCAGTCGGGGCGCGAAGGCATCCGCCCACCGCTGTGCGTGCTCCGGCAGCGCCGACGCGGGCAGTTCGCGGATCTGCTGCCGGGCGGGCGTACGGACCTGCTCATAACGGGTGGAGTTGGCATGCCGGACGAGCACGTCGGAGGCTTCGCGCACGGCCGCCTCCGCCGCGGACAGGTCGGTGGCACAGCCGCGCAGCGACCGGCGGGTCTCGGCGGCGGCCTGCCGGGCCTGCTCGAGCGTACCCGGATAGGGCTCGGGCTCCTCCTGTTCCTCCTCGACGGCGTGTTCCCGCAGCAGATCCCGGAGCATCGCCGCGACCTCGTCGAAGCCGCTCGCCGCGTCCTCGGCGGCCCGGTGGGCCTCCAGCAGTTCGGCGTGGGCCTCGCGGGCCTGGCCGAGTGCCTCGACATGGGAGGAGAGTTCGGACGTCGCCGTGCGCAGCAGGACCTGCGCGTGCTCGGTGTCCCGGGGGGCCAGTTCTCCGGGGAGCTCGGTGTGGGCCTGCCCGTTCTCCGGCGCGTGCCGCTCGGCCTCGCCGCGCAATCGGCCGAGCTGCTCGCTCGCCGTCGACATCCGCGCCTCCAGCAACTGCACCAGCTCCTCGGCGCGCGCCGCGGCGGCCTGCCGGGACGGGCCGTCGGAACCGTCCGGGGACTCGAGGAGCTGCCCGGCACGCGACCGCACCTTGTTGCTGAGCCGGTCCAGTTCTGCGAGCGCGGCGGACTCGTCGCTCTCGGCCCGTGCCTGTTCGGCCCGCAGGTCGGCGCCGACGCCGACCTTTTCGTACACCTGAGAGGCGGCACGGTAGGCCTCGCGGAGTGCCGGCAGGGACGACCTGGGGGCGCCGGCGTCGTCCGCCGGTACGTCGTCGGGGGCTCCCGCGATCTCCGCGCGCTCGGCGCGCAGCGCACGCGCGGTGCGGCGGGCGTCGTCGGCGGCGCGCTGGGCGGCCCTCCGGTCCTCGTCGGCTGCCCGGGCGCGCTCCAGACACGACTGGGCGCGGGCTTCCGACTCGACCGCCTCGTCGGCGAGTTCCCGCAGCTTGGCCTGCCAGCCGGCGCGCTCACGCAGCCGGAAGGCGAGGCCGGCGAGTGCGTCGGCGGCGCGCCGCGCCCGCTGCGCGGCCTCCTGGCGCTCATCGCGCACCTGGGCGGCCTCGGTCGCCGCCTCGTCGGCCTCGGCACGAACGGTGCGGGCCTCGGTCAGCTCGGCCTCGGCCTCCTCCGCGAAGACGCGCGCGTCCCGGGCGGCCGTGGCAAGTTCGGTGAGGCGCCCGGCGGGGCAGCCGGTGCGCCAGGAAGCCAGCCGGGCCGTCAGCTCGCGGTCCTTGCCGAGCCGTGCCGCCAGGGCCCGGATCTCCTCGTCCCGCTCGGTGGCCCGGGCGCGCAGCGCCTGCCGCTCCTCGTCGGCGGCGTGCTCGTCGTGCATGGCCGGATTCGGCGGCACGAGGAAGACGCCACCCTCGCCCTCGTCGAGGGCAGGGGTCAGGGCGAGCAGCGCGGCCGCGGTCCCGACGGCGACGGCGGAACGCGGCAGCAGCGCCGCGTCGCTCAGCGCGTCACGGGCCCGGGCGTGCGTGTCCGGGTCGGTGATGATCACTCCGTCGACCAGTTCGGGACGGGCGGCCAGCACGCGCGCATGGTCGGCGGGGTCGACGGCCTGCGCGAGGTAGCGCCAGCCCGGGAGCGCCGGAATGCCGTGCTCGCCGAGGAACTCGACGGTCGCCAGCACGTCCGGGCCCGGGGGCAGCAGCCCCCCGTCGCCGAGGGCACCGAGGATGCGCGCGTCGTCGGCCGCCGCGGTCCGCAGCTCGAAGAGCTGCCGTTCGGCGGAGGCGACGAAGTCCTCGAGCAGCTCGCGCAGTTCGTCGGCGAAGCGGTCCAACTCCTCGGCGGTGAGGGAGCCACCCTCCGCGGCCGCTTCCGCCGCGTTCGCCTCCTCGTCACGGCGGGGCCGGGGAACCCGGGCCCCGCCAGTGCCCGACAGGCTCAGCAGCTCCGACAGCCGCTGCTCCGCCGCCAGCGCCTCAGCGGTGCGCTGCTCGGCCTCGTACGCCCGCTCGGCGGCCATGGCCGCGTCGGCCGAGCGGGCGGCCGTCAGTTCCGCACGGGACTCGGCGGACGCCGCCTCCCGGGCGTGCTCGGACGCCCGGCGGGACGCCTCCCGCGCGGTGTCCCAGGCGGCGACGGCCGCCTTCTCCGCATCGCTCGCGGCGAGTGCGGCCCGAGCCGGGTCGGCGTCCGGCGCGCTGTCGTCCAGCCACCCCGCACGTACCGCCTCGGCGGTCTCCTGCTCGACCTCGGCGAGCCGCTGGCGCAGATGTCCCACCTCACTGCGCGCACGCTGTGCCTCCGTGGCGGCGGCGGTCGCGTCCCGGTGTGCAGACTCGCCGGCCGCCTGGAGGGCGGCGGACCGTTCTTCCTCCTCGTTGGCGAGGGTCTCGGCGCTCGTGGCGGCGGCGTGCAGCGCCCGGACGAGATCCACGGCGGCCTTGGCGCGCGCGGCGAGTGCCGGCGCGGCGTCCCGCTCGGCTTCGCGGATGGCGGCCGCCACGCGGGCCGAGCGGTCCGCGGCGGCGCGGTGGCGCAGCACGGCCTCGGCGGCCTGCCACGCCGAGTACAGCTGACGCGCGTCGGCGAGTTCGCGCTTCTGCGCGGCTGCCGCCTTCTCCGCTCCGGCCAGGGCCAACGAGGCGTGCCGGTACGAGAGTTCGGCCGCGGCGAGGGCACTGCGCTCGCGGGCGCCTTCGGCATGCGTGACCGCGTGGGCGGCGGCGGTGACCCGCTGGGCCAGGTCCGTGGCCCGTACCCGCTCGCGCACCCCCCGCGCCGACAATCGCCGGGCAAGGGTGCGGGTCCGTCGCTCGGCGCCCGCATGGATGTCCCGGGCCCGTGACCGCGCTTCGGCCGCGTCGACGATGCGCCCGAGCAGATCCACCGACCCGGCGGTGAAGTCGCGCTCGGCGATCAGCTCGGAGCGCCGTCCCAGCTTGTTGCCGAAACCGCTGACCAGGTCGGCGAGCCCGTCGGTGTCCCGGGTGTCGGTCACGGCCCGCAGCAGCAGGTCCGTGAAGTCGGAGTCCTTCTTGACCGCGAAGAGACCGGCCGCCTCACCCTCGTCGGCGTTCATCTCCCGCTGGTATCGGAAGAGTTCGGGATCCAGGCCGAGGTCCGTCAGATGTTCGTTCCAGCGGTCGTGGATCTCCTCCCAGTGCACTTCGAGATGCGGATACGCCTTGCCCGCCTCCGTCAGGGCGTCCCGGAAGCCCTTCATCGTGCGGCGCCGTCCCGTCGCCCCGGAAGCACCCTCGGCGGGCGGCCGTACGGCGGTGGACTCGGCGACCGGCAGATTGTCGAGGCTGAGCCCGGGGCCGGGCCGGAACGAGTACCAGGCCTCCGCGAACTTCCGCGGATCGCTGGAGACCTGGCGTCCCCGCCATTCGCTCACCTTGCCGACCACCACGCACTCGCCGGTCAGTGTGTGCTGCCACTCCAGGGCCACATGCCCGCAGTCGTCGGCGAGCAGGAACTTGCGCAGCACACCTGAACTGGCGCCGCCGAGCGTGTTGCGGTGACCTGGCAGCATCACCGAGAAGATCAGCTTGAGCAGGACGGACTTGCCGCCACCGTTCTCCAGGAAGAGCACACCCGCAGGCGCCGGACGGCGCGGCGGACCCAAGGGCTCCTCTTCGAAGAACTCGGCCTGGGTGGGCGCGGGGTCGCGTACCGGATCACCCACACCCCGCAGGTCCAGCACGGTGTCGGCATAGCGCGCACCGGCCGGCCCGATGGAGTAGAGGCTGACCCGGGACAGCTCGTACATGGCGGGGGACTCTCGTCGTCGGTCTTGCTGAGTCTGCGGAGATGCGGAAGAAGGAAAGCCGTGGGGCTTCAGGCTCTTCCGGAGTGGAACGGCAGTCCGGCGTCGGCCACCAGTTCCAGGTCGTCGGTGTCCTCGGCGGGCAGCAGGGTGGCCGTGCCGTCGGTCACCGGGACCACGCCCAGTTCGAGGAGTTCGGCCATGGCGGCGCTGCCCGCCATGTCGCGCACCTGGAGCTGGTAGCGGGCCGTTGTGCGATACGTGCCGCCGTTGTCGTCGCCCGTGCGCTGCAGGAATCCGGAATCCGTGAGGAACGCGACGGCCTTGCCGACGATGCCCGTGGTGGAACCCGCGAGCCGGCGAGCGTCCTTGGTGGCCCCTGTCGCGCTCCGTCTGGCCCAGATCCGCCAGGCCGCCTCCAGTCCCGGCGTCTCCGTCGCCGGGTCGGTGTTCTCCCCCTGCTCCTCGGCCCGCTCCTCGAGACGACGGCAGGCCTGGCGTACGAACGCGTCGACGCCGTTGACCGTGACACGACCGATGTAGCCGTCGTCGGCCAGGTCCTCGGGGCGCGGGAACGCCAACGCGGCGACGGCGAGATGGGCGAGTCCGTGCAGGAACCGGTCGCCGGAGTCGGCGGAGGTGCGACGCGCGTAGTCGCCCATGCGGACGGCGAACAGGGAGTCCTCGGCGGCGGTCACGGCCATGCCCGCGCGCGGGGACACCTCCAGCACCACCAGGCCGAGCCCGGTGGCGACGGCGTCGGCGAGCCGCGCGAACTGCGGATTCTCGCGGTAGCGGCGCAGCAGCTCCGTGTACTCCTGATCACGGGCGGGCTGGAGCTTGGGCTGCAGCCCGAAGGCGACGAGCCGCGCCGCGTCGGCGGCGTCGGCGGGAGTGACGGCGGCACTCACCGGCGCGGCGGCGGCCTCCGGCTCGCTCCACTCGACGTGCTCGGTCACGGTTGGGGCTCCTCATGGGGCTGGTACTGATGGCTGGTCATGCCGCTTCCGTCCGGTCCGCCGCCATGCCCGCCGCGTCCAGCAGTGCCGTACCGACGATCAGGTCGGCACCGCCGAACTCCGGATCGTCCAGCTCCGTGCCGTCGTCCACGGCGAACAACAGCTTCTGCTCGCCCTGCCGGTAGGCCGTGCCGACCGGTGGGCTGGCCGCGTGCACGGCCAGCAGGGCCACCAGGTACGGCAGTTCCGGGTCCTGGCGGCGCGCCTGTGCCAGCAGTCCGGACAGCCGTCGCGGTGCGTCCGCGGGCAGGTCGAGCAGCTCCAGCGCGGCGGCCAGCTGCTCCTCGCCGAACCGGCTGTCGTCGGGCGTGGCGATCAGGTCCGGCTCGGGCATCTCGGCGCCGAGGTGCTCGCGCTCCACGGGGGGCGTCAGGAGCAGGTCGACGAGGTCCCCGACCCGCACGGACCCGGGAGTGCGCAGCCCCGTCCCGTGAGTGAAGAAGGCGTCAGTGACGCGGATCGCCTGCTCCAGCGGAAGCGGCAGCAGCGGCGCGAGAAGGTGCCCGTACAGATCCGTCCCCGAGGTCGCCGGCGGTGTGGAGAACGCCTGCCGGTCCTGCTCGGCGCGGAACAGCGGACCCGCTTCCAGAAGCCGCGACTGCAACTGGGTGTGTCTGCGGATGCAGTCCTTGACGATGTCGACGAGCTCGGCGGCGCGCCGCTTCTGCTCGGGGTCCTCGGACTCGTCGCGGGCCCTGCGGATATTGGTGAGGATGGCGTTCTCGTGGCGGTAGCGGTCGGCGACATGGTCGAGGGCCTCGGCGATCATGTCCGGCACCGCGTTGAGCCAGTCCACCGCCCGGACGTTGCGCCGGGTCGCCTCGAGGGTCCTGCGCAGCGACTCCGAGTACTGCACGGTCCGGTAGCGGGCCTGTTCGGCGGCGAGCTGGGCGTCGGCGAGGCGCCCTCGGCTGATCAGCACATCGAGCTTGACCTCGGCGGCGATCTGGGCGCTGGTGACGTCCGTGTCGAGGGCGCCGACCAGGACGTTGACCGCCTCGTCCGTCGTCCTCAGGTAGACGCCTCCGCCGTATCCCGGCACCTCCTCGATCAACTTGAAGTCGTAGTCCCGGCGGACATATGCACCATCCACCGTGAACGTGCCGTACACGGCGCGGAAGCCGCGGTCGACGCTGCCGACGTTGACCAGGTTCTCCAGGACCCAGCGGGCCACCCGTTCGTGCTCGGCGACCGGGCGCTGCGGGGCCTGGGCGGCGATGCGCGGGATGAGCCGGGCCACGATCTGGTCGTGGTCCGCTCCCGTGTCGAAGTCCATGTTCAGCGTGACCAGATCGATGGCGGCCAGGGCCACCTCCGCCATCCCGTACACCGAGTACTCGCCCGCGAGGTTCGCCTTGCGCACATCGAGGTCGTGCAACGGCGCGGTGCAGGCGAGCGCGCGCAGCCGCCGCGCCAGCCCCTCGTCGGCGGCCGGGCCGGGAGCAGGGCGCGGCCCCGCGCCGAGCTGGGGCGGAACACGGTCCGTCGATACAGGCGAAGTCACGGTGCACAGATTAGGTCCTCGGTCTGACAACGACCCAAACAGCACGGGTGCGCCGTAGTGCCCGCGCTGTCCCACCGATGTGGGGGACCTGCTACTCGACACCGACCCGCCGCCGGTAGTCCTCGACGATCCGCTCCACCGAGTCGTGGAGACAGACCTCGAGGAGTTCCTCCGCCTCGACCCGGTCGCCGGCCCCCAGGGCCCGGAGGATCTGCTGGCTGCGCTCGAGGTACGGCTCGTACAGCCGCCGCGGATCGTCCACGACGTGGAAGGCGAGCCGCAGTTCGGCGAAGACGCCGCGCATCAGCTCGTTCCCGCGTTCCCTGCCCGCGAGCGCCACCAGCTCCCGATGGAAGTGGATGTCGGCCGTGCCCAGCCCTTTCCCGCGAGGCCTCGTTCGACGGTCACCGTGGCGGTCGGGGCGCGCCCTGTCCGGTCACCGTGGACGGACGTCCCGCGCCCTGGAGAGCGCCGGTGCGCGTTGCCGCGGCGCGCTGCTCGACATCGGACCCGCGCGGTCCGGGGTGCGCAGCTACCTCGCCGTCTCGGGCGGTGTGACCGTGGTGCTCGGCACCCGCTCCACGGACCTGCCCTCCGGGCTCGGCCCACCACCGCTCACGTGCGGTGCCGTGCTGTCCTGGGGAGGCCGGAGGGTGTCCCCGCGTCCGTGGACGCCGCTCCGCAGCCTGGTCCGCCGGCCGAACTGGTCTACCTGTGACGCTCGGTCCGCGCGACGACTGGTTCGCGGCGGACGCGGTCCGCACGTTCCTCACCCGCGCGTACCGCGTGTCCTCGGCGGGCAACCGGGGGTCTGCGCACCGAGGGTCCCCCGCTGGAGCGCGCCCGGCCGGGGGCGCTCCCCAGTGAGGGAACGGTGCTGGGAGCGGTCCAGGTGCCGCCCCGGCGGCAGTCCGGTCGTCTTCCTGGCCGACCATCCGGCGACCGGGGGGTACCCGATGATCGCGGTCGTCCGGCCGGCCTCGCGGCCGCCGCCCAGGCGACTTTGGGCACCCCCGTGCTTTTCACGGCCGTGAGCCGCCGTCAGGCGCCCCGGTTCACGCCATGTCCGGCTGTTCGGCCACCGACAGCGCGGCCAGCGCGGACGCCACCGCGTGCGAGGCGCTCAGGTCCAGCCGGGCGCTGGTCCCCCTCGCCTTGTGGCGCACCTCGGCGGCGGCGAGGGTGAGCAGCTGCGGCAGCAGATCGGTGCACCGCCTCGCCACCCAGCCCGTTCCGGCGGTGGCGAGCCACCACAGGCTGGCCGAGCGGGTGGGCGGGGGGAACTCGGGCTCGGCCGCGGGCGCGCTGCCCGTCGCGACGCCCCCCTCGGCGAGCAGCGCGTGGAAGCGCAGGGCGAGTTGCCGGTGCCCGCGCTCCCCCGGGTGCAGCCGGTCCGCACTCCACATGGACCGGTCGGTGATCCAGTCCCCGCCCTCGGCGTGCAGATGCACCGCCCCGTAGCGCTCGGACAGCGCGTGCACGACCGCGTTCACGGCCCGCTGCCGTCGGGCCAGCGGACGTGCCAGCGCCCCGGGCAGCCGGAGCATGGACCCCGGGTCGGGCAGACAGGCCGTGAGCAGCACCGCCCCCTGGGCCCTGAAGGCCGCGTAGACCTTGTCGAGTCGCGCGGCGACGGCGTGGATGTCGAAGGTGTAGCGCAGCGTGTCGTTCACACCGATCACGACGGAGACGACGTCCGGATCCAGGTCGAGCGCATCCGGGGTCTGCCGTTCGAGGACGTCCCGGGTCTGTGCGCCGCTGAAGGAGAGGTTGGTGAACTCCGCCGGGGCTTCCACGGGCGCGAGCCCCTCGGCGAGGAGCGCGGCCCACCCCCGCCAGGAGTCCCCGACGGGGTCACCCACGCCTTCCGTCAGTGAGTCGCCGAGTGTGACGAACCGCAGGGGTCTCATGCGACACCCTCCCGGGCGCCGTCCCACAGGCGGTCGTCGGCGGCCGTCGTCGGCGTGACGGACAGCTGTGCGTCGTGTGCCGCGAGGAACGCGTCGACCGCCGTCTTCCACCCGAAGCACTCGGCGCGCGCGCGTGCCGCCTCCCGGCGTTCGCACTCGGACCGCTCCATGAGCAGGTCGATCGCGTCGGCGAAGGCGTCGCCGGTGTTCATCGCGGTGGCCCCGGCGGAGCCTATGACCTCGGGCAGCGCCGAGAGGGCGCTGGCCACCACGGGAGTTCCGCACGCCATCGCCTCCAGGGCGGCGAGCCCGAAGGTCTCGGCGGGCCCGGGGGCCAGGCACACATCGGCCGTGGCCTGCAGGGCACCGAGCAGGTCCCGGTCGCCCACATGACCGAGGAAGGTGACCGGCAGACGCCGCTCGGCCGCCCGCTGTTCGAGCCGGGCCCGCAGCGGCCCGTCCCCCGCGATCACCAGGACCACCCGCCGTCCGCGCCGCAGCAGTGCCTCCAAGGCGTCCAGTGCCGTGCCGGGCCGTTTCTCCACGGAGAGGCGGGAGCACATCACGAGCAACGTCTCGTCCGCGCGCGCGTACCGGTCGCGCAGCCCGGCGTCCATCAGGGCGGGGTGCCGCTGCTCCAGGTCGACGCCCAGTGGGGCCCGTACGACGTTGCGGGCCCCGATCCGCACGAACTCGCGCTCGGCGAACTCGGTGGTGCACACCACGCGCGCGTAGGTGTGTGCCGTACGGATGTTGAGGGCGTCGGCGGCGCGCCGCGAGAGGTTCTCGGACAGGCCCCAGGTGCGCAGCACGCCGTCGGCCGTCTCGTGGGAGACCATCACGGCGGGAATCCGGGCGCGCCGCGCCCACTTCCCCGTCCAGCGCAGCGTCGTCCGGTCGGAGACCTCCAGGCGGTCGGGGTCCAGTCGCTGCAGGAGGGCGGCGACACGCCGCTTGTCCGTGAGGACCCGGTAGCCACCGGTACCGGGCAGGAGGGGCCCGGGCAGGGTGATGACCCTGCCCTGCTCGGTCTCCCGGTCGGTGTGGCGCTCCCCGGGCACGATGAGCACCGGGTCGTGGCCCGCTTCCTTGAAGCCCTTGCCCAGCTCGCGCAGGGCCGTGCGCAGACCGCCGGAGGAGGGCGCCACGAAGTTGGCGAGCCGCACGATCCGCAGTCCGCCGCCGACGCGCTCGGTGGCGAAGCTCATGCCGCCACCGCCGTCCTGCGCGCGGCGAGCACGTCCGCGTAGTGACCGATGAGCTGATCGCCGACGGCCGCCCAGGTGCGGCCCTCGACGAGGGCGCGTGCGGCGGCCCCGTACTCGGCCCGCAGCCCGTGATCCACGACCAGCGACCGCACCGCGTCCCGGAAGGCGGCCGTGTCACCGGGCGGGACGAGCAGTCCGGTCTGGCCGTGGGCCACCAGATCGAGCGGTCCGCCGGCGGCGGGCGCGACGACCGGCACACCGCTGGCCATGGCCTCCTGAACGGTCTGACAGAACGTCTCGAACGGGCCGGTGTGCACGAAGACGTCCAGCGAGGCGAAGATCCGGGCGAGCTCGTCGCCGGTGCGGCGCCCCAGGAAGGCCGCCCCGGGCAGGGCGCACCGGAGGGTGGTCTCGCTCGGCCCGTCCCCCACGACGACGACCCGAACGCCCTCGAGTCCGCAGGCACCGGCGAGGAGCTCGACATGCTTCTCGGGGGCCAGCCGGCCGACGTAGCCGACGATCACTTCGCCGTTCGGGGCGAGTTCCCGGCGCAGCGCCTCGTCCCGCAGGTCCGGGCGGAAGCGGACGGTGTCGACGCCGCGTGGCCACAACTGGACCCGCGGCACGCCGTGCGCCTCCAGGTCGCGCTGGGCGGCGCTGGACGGTGCGAGCGTGCGGTCGGCGGCGGCGTGCACGGAGCGGATGCGCCGCCAGGCCGCGGCCTCGCCCGCGCCCATGTAGGTGCGGGCGTAGCCGGCCAGGTCGGTCTGGTAGATGGCGACGGCCGGGATGCGCAGGCGGGCGGCGGCCGCCATGCCCCGGACGCCGAGGATGAAGGGGCTGGCCAGGTGCACGATGTCGGCGCGGTGTTCGGTGATGGCCGCGGCGACGCGTCGGCTGGGGAGAGCGACGCGCACCTGGGGGTAGCCCGGGAGCGGAATGGAGGGGATACGGACGACGGGGCACGGCGCGAGGGCGTCGGGCCCGGCCCCGGCGGCGGTGGCCGGGGCGACGACGAGGGGAACGTGACCGCGATCGACGAGGTGCCGGACGGTCTGGAGCGCGCAGTGGGCCACGCCGTTCACATCGGGGGGAAAGGATTCGGTCACGATGACGACACGCATACCCGTGTTCTCGCCCCGCTGGACGTGGCCTCGTCAACGTCGATCTTTCCGGAGGGGGAACGTCCTGTGAGCGTTGGGCTGCGCGGCCGGGCAGGTCAGCCCTCGTCCATACACTGCTGACCGCCGCGTCACCGAACGTTCATACGGTTGGCATGTCCGGGCCGATACGACTTCGTACGGCTGTCTGAACTTCGGCCTCCTCGGCCGGATCCGCGGCGAGTCGACGGAGCCGCTCGACGACGCGCGCGTCCCCGGTCTCGGCGTGCCGTGCGGCGATCTCGCGGGTGGACTCCTCACAGTCCCAGAGGCATTCGACGGCGAATCCCGCGGGGAAGGAGGGATCGGTGGCGGCCAGGGCGCGGGCGGCCCGTCCGCGGAGATGGGATGAGGCGGTTTCGCGATAGATGTGGCGCAGTACCGGTGCGGCGCCGGCGATGCCGAGCCGACCGGCGCCGTCGACGAGGGGCCACAGGGTCGGCGCGTCGGGGCCCTCGCCCCGTACCCCCTCGCGCAGCGCCGTGAGCACCAGGTCGCTGTCCTGTGCGCCGCCACGGCAGGCGAGCATGCGCGCGGCGGCCGCGCCCAGGGCGTCGGGCCGGCGGGCCCAGCCGCGCGCCCGGTCGACGGCGGCGACACTGCGCATGCGTTCGAAGGCAGCCACGGCTGCGTCGACGACGAGCGCTGACCCGGAGGACACGGCGGCCTCGATCAGGTCGAGGGCCTCGGTGTCGTTGCTGTCGGCGAGGTAGCGCAGGGCGGTACACCGGGCCCCGTCACCGCCGGAGCGGGCGGCCTCGACGATTTCCGGCCGGTCCTCGGGGCCGGCGACGGCGGTGAGGCAGCGGGCGGCGGGCACATGGAGCACGGCACCGCGGTCGACGCCCTGCTGGGCCCAGTCGAAGACGGCCTGCACGCTCCACCCCGGCCGCGGGCCCTGCGAGCGCATCTGCCGCTGCCAGCGGTCGAAGCAGCCCGCCTCCTGCGCGGCGCGCACACGCGTGGCGACGGACGGGCGCGGATCGTCGGCCCACAGCCGCCAGGGCCGTGGTTCGAAGGCGTCCCGGACCGCGGCGGCGAGTTCGGCCTCGCCCTCGGCATCGGCCGGGAAACGGGCCAGAACGGGAGCGGCCAGGGCCCGCAGCCCCGCGTCGTCGTCACGCAGCGCCAGTTCGTCCAGGGCCCAGGCCCAGTTGGAGCCCGAGGCCGCGTACCTGCGCAGCAACTCCAGCGCGTCGCGCCTGCCGTACGACGCAAGGTGCCCGAGCACCGCGAGGGCGAGCCCCGTGCGGCAATCGTCGGTGTCCAGGACGTCCTCGGCGCTGAAGAGGTGCGCCTCGATGTCGTCCAGCTCACCGTTCAGATCGAGGTAGAGCCGGGCGTAGTAGAGGGAGCGGTTCTCCACCTGCCAGTCGTGGCGAGGATCGCGCAGCACGCAGTGGTTGAGAGCCGCGAGCGCCTCGGAGCGCGGTGCGGTGAGCGCATGCAGCGTGCCGTCGCCACGGCCTCTCTGGAGGAGGCCGAGCAGGGTACCGCTGGGCGCTATGACCGGTTCGAACATGGGAAACAGCCTCACATCAAGCGTCGACGCAACCGGGACACACGCACTACCTGGCCGCGTGACAACACGTCGGGGCGCCCGCCGTCGCTTGCTTGCTGTAGACCATCTTCCTCTGCCTCTCGTCGGTGGCCCATGCGGACCGCATCACGGTCCGCGCGGCGCGGCAACACCTGCCCAGCCATCGCGTCCGTGAACCACGACGTCATGATGACTCGGCGTCTCGCGCTGCCGCGACCTTATTTCGGGCGGCCCCGTACCGCCTCCCCCGTTTTCGTCGTCTTCGCTGGTCAAAGCATGTGGATCAGGGTTCGCCGAACAGTTCGAGCAGGTCACTCTTGCCGAACATCCGGGCGGTGTCGACGGCCGAGGGGGTGCCGACGGCCGGATCGGCGCCCCCGTCCAGCAGGGCCCGGATGACCTCCACCTCACCCTTGAAGACCGCCCCGGCGAGCGGGGTCTGGCCCCGGTCGTTGACCCGGTCGGCCTCCGCGCCGCGTTCCAGCAGGGCGCGGACGGCATCGGCGTGGCCGTGGTAGGCGGCGAGCATCACGAGGGAGTCACCGCGGTCGTTGGTGAGGTTGGCCGGAACACCCGCGTCGACGTACGCCACGAGAGCCTCGGTCTCACCTCGGCGCGCCAGATCGAAGATCTTGGTCGCCAGCTCCACGACCTCGGGGTCGGGGGCGTCACTCATGGGCCGGACCGCCTCTCATTACGACTGCTAAAAGACTGCGGGAGCGTACGACGGCGAGCGGGAGGGTCGCACGCGGCTTGTACGGCGGCGAGCGATGACGCCGTACGGGTGAATCGCCAGCGTACTGGCTTCGGCGGCACACGGCGGGCGCCGCACGAGGCAAAGATCACGACAGTGCCCGGTGAGCGCAACGGACATGCCCGGAGTGCGCAGGACACCGCCGCCAGCTGGGTGAAATCCACGCAATTTCACTCGGTTGCAGCTTTTGTCCTATGGATACATTCTGTGAGCCTGGAAGAACTCATGGTGACTGTCCCCGTGAACCAGGAGAGAGCAAATGATCCTCAACATCTCGGGCGTTGTGGTGCTCGGCACCGTCGTCTTCCTGTTCTGCCGCAACCACGGCCTGAAGGGCTCCCACGCCACGGTCTGCGGGCTCTTCGGCTTCTACCTCTCGAGCACCGCCGTGGCTCCGAGCATCAAGGCCGGAGGCGCGAGCCTCGCGAGCCTCCTGGGCGGGCTCAATTTCTGATCCCGCCCGCCCTCCGCACGCACCCGAGGAGCAAGTAGTGGCCCGGCGCCCCCTCCCTCGCATTCTGAGCAACGGCAGCGCACAGATCACCCGCGGCCGGGAGCTGGCCCGGACGGCGGCGGGCGGCGCCACCGACGTCCTCCACCCGCTGATCACGATCTCGCGCGGTCTGCGCCGGCTGGCCCTGGCCGGGCGGCGCAAGTGGACGGAGACGCCGAAGGACCGGCGGGGACCGCTCCTCTTCCTGACCGCCTCGGTGATCCTGGTCGTGGCCCTGGTGCCGTACGGGCCCCTGCTCGCCGGCATCGCCCTCATGGCGGCGGCGGGGTGGCAGGGCCGCGACCGCCGGCCGGCGCAGCCGACGGGCCCGAACGACGCCCAGACCGCGCGTCTGCGGTCGCTGTACGAGGCGCTGGTGCCGTACTTCTCGGTGACCGACGACCCGGCTCCGCTGTACGCACCCGGCGGGGACTGGACGCAGACGCTGTCCTCGTTCGAGTTCGACGAGACCGGCCGCATCTCGTGCCTCCGAATCCGCTACCCCGCCTACTTCACGGACGGCGAGGCCGAGTCGCGTGCACGGATCGAGCAGCTCGTGCACGCGAAGTCGGGGCGGGGCCGCGAGTACCACTTCCAGTGGGACGAGGAGGGCAACGAGCTGACGGTGACCGTCCTGCCGCCCCTGCCCACCGACATCGCCGCGCAGCGCTTCGTGACCGCGCCCGGCGAGACGGTCCTCGGCTTCACCGACCCCACCGGCGTCCAGCGCACGCTCCCCCTCACCCAGGGCGAGGAGCAGCGCGACGTCCCTCCGGTGGTGTGGCGCACGGGTCCCCGCTCCACCGAGCCACATCTGCTGATCGTCGGTGGGCCCGGCAGCGGTACGACGACGCTGCTGCGCTCGATCGCTCTCCAGGCACTGCAGTACGGGGACATCCTGATCGTCGAGGGCGCCGGCACCGGCGAGTACGCGTGCCTGACGGGCCGGGACGGCGTGCTCGCGATCGAGTCCGGGCTCGCCGGGGCGGTGGCGAGTCTCGAGTGGGCGACCCATGAGACGGAGCGACGCCTGATCTCTGCGAACCGGGCCCGGCAGACCGGGCACCCCCCGCCCGACGACATCAGGCGCCCGCTGTGGATCCTGCTGGACCGGTCGAGCATGCTGGGGCATCTCGCGGCGGCGGACGGAGGCAGGGATCCGCAGGCGCTGCTCCAGGTGCCCCTGCGGCACGGCCGGGCCGCGAACGTCACCGTGGTGGTCGCCGAGCAGTTCGACGGGCTCGACGGTCTTTCCGACCCGGTCCGCCAGCACACCCGTGCCCGCGTGGTGCTGGGCTCAGCGGCCCCCGAGGAGCTCGAGGCGGTACTCGGTGTGCCTCCGCACACCACGCCCACCAAGGACGTTCCGCCGGGCCGCGGCTACGCCCGCCTGGGCACCGGCCCGGTCCACCGCCTCCAGGTGCCGGCCACTCCGGACCCGTACGACGACGCCACCAGTGAACGTCACCGGCAGGCGGTCCTCGGGCTGCTGCCTCGGCGGAGCAGCTCGGTGGCGGGAGCGGTCGCGGCGGAGGGCTGATCCGACACCGGGGCCCGGAAGGCCGGCGCCCGACGGTGCCGTCGCATCAGCGGCCGCTCAGGCGACGAAGGTGCGCGGTGCCTCCGCCGGTCCCGACGCCCCGGACTCCACCAGGCGGGCCGCCGCCGCGAGGCGCACCGCCGCCTCCTCCGCCACGGCACCGCCCACCGTGAACGGCAGCCGCACGTACCCCTCGAACGCACCGTCCACGCCGAAGCGCGGTCCCGACGGCACCCTGACGCCGACCCGCTCACCGGCCTCCGCGAGACGGGACCCGGACAGACCGCCCGTGCGCACCCACAACGTGAGGCCGCCGTGCGGCACCGTGAACTCCCAGGACGGCAGCTGCGTGCGCACCGCGGCGACCAGGGCGTCCCGGTTCTCCCGGGCCTGCCCGCGCCGCAGTTCCACCGCCTGCTCCCAGCCGCCGGTGCTGAGCAGCCAATTCACGGCGAGCTGCTCCAGCACCGGCGTGCCCAGGTCCGCATAGGCGCGGGCGGCGACCAGGCTGCGGATCACATCGGGGGCGGCACGCACCCAGCCGATGCGCATGCCCGCCCAGAACGCCTTGCTCGCCGACCCCACGGTGATCACGGACGAGCCCGCCGGGTCGAAGACGCACACCGGTCGCGGCATCTCCAGGTCGTCCTCGAGGTACAGCTCGCTCATCGTCTCGTCGACGACCAGGACCGTCCCGGCGGAGCGGGCCGCCTCCACCAGTCGGCGGCGCTGGTCCTCGTCGGCCAGCGCACCCGTCGGGTTGTGGAAGTCCGCGACCACGTAGGCGAGCCGGGGCGCGGCCTCCCGCAGCACCTGGCGCCAGCGGTCCAGGTCCCAGCCGCCGAGCCCCTCGGCCATGGCCACGGGGACCAGACGGGCGCCCGCCTCCCGCATCAGCTGGAGGATGTTGGCGTACGACGGGGACTCGACCGCGATGCGTTCGCCACGGCCGGCGAAGAGGTGGCAGATCGCGTCCATGGCGCCCATGGCGCCCGTGGTCACCATGATCTGCTCCGGCATGGTCGGGATGCCGCGTGCGGTGTAGCGCTCGGCGAGCATGGAGCGCAGCGCGGGCAGGCCCGCCGGGTAGTCGCCGTGTGTGTGCGCGTACGGGGGCAGCTCCTCCAGGGCCCCCTGGACCGCGCGGGTGAGCCACGGCTCGGGTGCCGGCAGGGCAGCGCAGCCGAGGTCGATCATCGAGCCCAGCGCCTCCGGCGGCAGCGGTTCGAGCCCGCGCGCCGGAAGCGGGTTGCCGGCGGGCACGGCGGTCCAGCTGCCGGCTCCACGTCGGGACTCCAGGAATCCCTCGGCGCGCAGCGCCTCGTACGCGGCCGCGACCGTCGTACGGCTCACGGAGAGGGCGAGCGCCAGTTCCCGCTCGGCGGGCAGCCGGGCCGCGACCGGCACACGGCCCTCCAGCACGAGCAGCCGGATGCCGTCGGCGAGCGCGCGATAGGCGGGCGGGCGGCGGGTGCCGGGGCCTGCGGGACGGTCCTGCTGGGAGTTGAGCAGCCGGGCGAGCTGCGCCGCACCCACCGCCGAGGTCCACTGCGCCATAAGCCCCAGTCCACCTTCCCGGAATTGGCCATGGATGGCTTGTCTTTCCAAGCCACAGAGTGTCATGCAAAAGGCCACGGCCACCACAGGGGGGTTCGTTTTGTTTACTGGCATGTCCACGAGGAACCGGCTCGGACGGCGGCTGATCCAGTTGTACGGGGGCCTCGCGCTGTACGGCGCGAGCTCCGCTCTCCTCGTCGAGGCGGGCCTCGGCCTCGCGCCGTGGAACGTCCTCCACCAGGGCCTCGCCAAGCTGACGGGGCTCAGCATGGGTGTGGTACTGACCATCGTGGGCGCCGCCGTCCTGCTGCTGTGGATCCCCCTGCGCCAGCGCCCCGGTCTCGGCACCGTCTCCAACGTCCTCGTGATCGGTTTCGCCATGGACGCCACCTTGGCCGTACTTCCCGACGTACGTGCCCTGACCGTACGGCTTCCCCTTCTCCTCGCGGGCATCGTGCTCAACGGCGCGGCGACCGGCCTCTACATCGCGGCGAACTTCGGCCCGGGTCCGCGCGACGGGCTGATGACCGGACTGCACCGGCGCACAGGCCGTTCGATCCGGCTGATCCGCACGGCGGTGGAGGTCGCTGTCGTCGCGACCGGGTTCGCCCTCGGGGGCACCGTCGGAGTCGGGACCGTGCTGTACGCGCTGTCCATCGGTCCGCTCGCCCAGCTCTTCCTGCGCGTGTTCGCCGTCCCCTCGGCATCGCAGCGCAGCTCGGTCGTTGCCACCGGGCAACCGGAAGGAGCGATACTGCCACGGTGACGACCCTGATACGCCACCCCTACCTCGACCATCCCGGCCCCATCCCCTTCGCCCACCGGGGCGGGGTCGCGGACGGCCTGGAGAACACCCTGACCCAGTTCCGGCGCGCCGTGGCGGCGGGCTACCGCTACATCGAGACGGACGTGCACGCCACAGCCGACGGAAAGCTGGTGGCGTTCCACGACGCGACCCTCGACCGGGTGACGGACGGGGCCGGGCGGATCGCCGACCTGCCCTGGGACGACGTACGGCACGCACGCGTGGCGGGCAGCGAGCCGGTGCCCCTCTTCGAGGACCTGCTCGAGGAGTTGCCCGACGTGCGCTGGAACGTCGACGTCAAGGCGGAGCCCGCCCTGCGGCCCCTTCTCGAGCTGATCGAGCGCACCGACTGCTGGGACCGGATCTGCGTCGGCTCCTTCTCCGAGGCGCGCGTCGTGCGCGCCCAGCGCCTGGCAGGGCCGCGCCTTGCGACGTCGTACGGCACCCGCGGCGTGCTGGGCCTGCGGCTGCGCTCCTGGGGCATACCGGCGGGGCTGCGCCGCTCGGCGGTCGCCGCTCAGGTCCCGGAGTCCCAGTGGGGCATCCCCGTGGTCGACCGCCGCTTCGTGCGCACCGCCCATGCGCGAGGGCTGCAGGTGCACGTGTGGACGATCAACGAACCCGATCGTATGCACCGACTCCTGGACTTGGGAGTTGATGGCATCATCACCGATCACATCGACACACTGCGCAAGGTCCTCGAGGACCGGGGCACCTGGGTCTGAACGCCCCGCGCGCGATCACGTTCCACGGGGAAGCGAGGGCACGGGTGGGCAGCGACACCGTGCGGGCAGTGGCGACCGACGAACCCGCCGGACGGCGGCGCGAACAGCGCGGCTGGTACTTCTACGACTGGGCGTGCTCCGTCTACTCGACGAGCGTGCTGACCGTGTTCCTCGGCCCCTATCTCACCTCGGTGGCCAAGTCGGCGGCTGACGCGGACGGTTATGTCCACCCGCTGGGCGTCCCGGTCCGCGCGGGCTCGTTCTTCGCCTACTCCGTCTCCGCCTCGGTCGTTCTGGCGATCCTCGTCATGCCGCTCGCGGGCGCGGCGGCCGACCGTAGCGGGCGCAAGAAGCCGCTGCTCGGCCTCTCCGCCTATCTGGGCGCCGCGGCCACCACGGGGATGTTCTTCCTGGACGGGGACCGCTATCTGCTCGGCGGTCTCCTCCTCGTCGTCGCGAACGCGTCGGTGGCCGTCTCGATGGTCATCTACAACTCCTATCTGCCGCAGGTCGCGCTTCCCGGGGAGCGCGACGCGGTCTCCTCGCGCGGTTGGGCCTTCGGCTACGCGGCCGGCTCCCTGGTCCTGGTCGCGAACCTGGTCCTGTTCACGGCCCACGACAGCTTCGGCGTCTCGGAGTCCACCGCGGTCCGCATCTGCCTGGCCTCCGCGGGCATATGGTGGGGCGCCTTCACGCTGGTACCGCTCAGGCGGCTGCGGGACCGCCGTACGGCGTCCACGGCGCCCGCGGTGCACGGCTGGCGGCAGTTGGCGGCCACCATCCGGGACATGCGCGGCAAACCGCTCACCCTCGCCTTCCTGCTGGCGTACCTCATCTACAACGACGGCATCCAGACGGTGATCTCCCAGGCGTCGGTGTACGGCTCCGAGGAGCTGGGTCTGAGCCAGTCGACGCTCATCGCCGCCGTGCTGCTGGTGCAGGTACTGGCGGTGGGCGGCGCCCTGGGGATGGGGCGGCTGGCCCGGAGGTACGGGGCCAAGCGCACCATCCTCGGCTCGCTCGTGGCCTGGACCGTGACGCTCGGCGCCGGCTACTTCCTGCCCGCGGGGGCGCCGGTCTGGTTCTTCGTCCTGGCGGCCTGCATCGGCCTGGTCCTCGGCGGCAGCCAGGCCCTTTCCCGGTCCCTCTTCTCCCATCTGGTGCCACCCGGCAAGGAGGCCGAGTACTTCTCGGCTTACGAGATGAGCGACCGCGGCATGAGCTGGCTGGGACCGCTGCTGTTCGGGCTCACCTACCAGCTGACCGGAAGCTATCGGGACGCGATCATCTCCCTGGTGGCGTTCTTCCTCATCGGATTCGTGCTGCTGGCCCGGGTCCCGGTGTGGCAGGCGGTGCGCGACGCGGGCAATCCGGTACCCGAGAGGATTTAGCACCTGACGACAAAGGGCGGTAGTGTACGCGTTTGGCCTGCCAGGCGTACCGTTACTGCGCGTCAAAGGGGACGAAACACCGGGTGACATCTGCTGGCAGATGTGACAAACCGGGCGCCGGTGGGTACAACAAGGGGCGGCTACGACGGCGACGCATGACCCGGAACGGGAATCTTTACCGCCGACCGGACGTTGACCGGATGACGACGACAGCGACACCTGTCCTGTGGGCGACAAGCCCGGGAGGCACGATTCATGAGTGAGCGAGCTCTTCGCGGCACGCGCCTCGTGGTGACCAGCTACGAGACGGACCGCGGCATCGACTTGGCCCCGCGCCAGGCCGTGGAGTACGCATGCGAGAAGGGGCACCGCTTCGAGATGCCCTTCTCGGTCGAGGCGGAGATCCCGCCGGAGTGGGAGTGCAAGGTCTGTGGGACCCCGGCACTCCTCGTGGACGGCGAAGGCCCGGAAGAGAAGAAGGCCAAGCCGGCGCGTACGCACTGGGACATGCTGATGGAGCGACGCACCCGTGAGGAACTCGAAGAGGTCCTCGAGGAGCGCCTGGCCGTCCTCCGCTCCGGCGCGATGAACATCGCGATCCATCCGCGGGACAGCCGCAAGTCCGCATAGTCCCTGCGCGGTCCAGCGGGACACAACACACGCGGGTCATCAGTGGGCGCCGTACGCCAGGACGTGCGGCGCTCTCTGTCTGCCGTGCGAGGTCTGCCGTGCGAGCCCGGGACGGGTAGCGCTCTCCGTCTGCCGTGCGAGCCCGGATTGACTCAGCGGTTCAGAGGCGGGCGCGGCTCCTGGGGCGCGTGTGACGGCTCGTCCCTGATGACCTCACCCTGGACGACCTTTCCGTCGGGACGGTGAATACGAGCCTGCCGGACGGCGTCCCCGAGGCTGCCGGGGGTAGCCTCGCGCAGCTTGCGGTCGATGGTGCGTCCGGCGGAACGGCTCACCGCCTGCTGGACCGGCGGAATCAGCAGCAGCAGCCCCACCGCGTCGGAGATCAGGCCCGGCAGCATGAGGAGCAGACCACCGAGCATCATCAGCCCGTTCCCGCTCCCGCCCGTGCGCGCCTCGCCGGACGGCCGCGCCTGGAGCGTCTCACTGAGACTGCGGAACGCCCGGCGCCCCGCCCGCTTGACGACCACGGAGCCGAGCACGAAGCCGGCCACCAGCAGCAGGAACACCGTGAGCCCGCCGGCCGCGTCCGCCACCAGCGTGAGCAGCCAGATCTCCAGCACCAGCCATGCGGCGACACCCAGCGGCAGGAATCTGCGCAGCCGGGAACGCCGTGGCCGGGAGGCGGGGTGAGAGGAAGCGGGTACGCCAGTCGTCATGGTCCCAGTGTGCCCAAAGCCGGCTCAATGCGGGATAAGGGGGTTGATCACCGATCGTCAACCCGGCAGGCCGACCGTGAACCCCTACGAGCGACGACAGAAAGCCGCCCGGATTGACGTGAGGTCCGGGCCGACCGCTACGACGGCTTGCCGCGGCCGGTCAGCTTGGCGACGCGGTCGCCCACACCCCATGCCGAGACCCGCCACAGCGCCTCGACGAGGATGTCGCGGCTCATCTTGGAGTCGCCCAGCTCCCGCTCGACGAAGGTGATCGGCACCTCCACCACGCGGTAGCCCGCCTTGACGGCGCGCCGGGCCAGGTCGACCTGGAAGCAGTACCCCTGCGAGGCCACCTCGTCCAGTCCGAGCCCTTCGAGGGTCTCGCGGCGGAAGGCGCGGTAACCGCCGGTGATGTCGCGCAGCGGCAGGTCCAGGGCGAAGCGTGAGTAGAGGCTGCCGCCCCGGGAGATGAACTCGCGGCTCTTGGGCCAGTTCACCACCCGACCGCCCGGCACCCAGCGGGAGCCGAGCACGAGGTCGGCGCCCTTGAGCGCAGTCAGCAGGCGCGGCAGTTCCTCCGGCTGGTGGGAGCCGTCGGCGTCCATCTCGATCAGGACGCCGTAGCCGTGCTCCATGCCCCATCGGAAGCCAGCGAGATACGCGGCACCCAGGCCTTCCTTGCCCTTACGGTGCAGCACCTGGACATGGTCGTCCTCGGCCGCCAGCTCGTCAGCGAGCTTGCCCGTGCCGTCGGGGCTGTTGTCGTCGGCCACAAGGACATGCGCCTCGGGCACGGCCGACCGCACCCGACCGACGATCGTCTTGATGTTCTCCGCCTCGTTGTAGGTCGGAATGATCACCAAGGCGGTGCCGAGCGGGCCGAACTGCCTCCCCTGGGCTCCTGCCGCGAGGGTCCCGTCGCCGTCGTTCACTGCTGCCCCTTCATGTCCGTTCGCAGAGCACCACCATAGTGGCCCCGGCCTGCGCCGACATGACAGCTTGCGCCCGCGTCGGTGTCGATTGCGCAAGAGTCAGGTAAGAGTGATCGCTGCGCCGTCCGGGCGCCTGCTGAATCGTGGCCACGGCCGGGGACCTCGGGCCGACGGGCCCGGTGCGCGCCCTCGCGAAGCCGCGGCGCGGATCGGGGCCCGGCGCCCTTCGGGCCGACCTGGCACCCGCTGGCTGCGGGTCGACCGAAAGCCGTTGTCTACTGAACGCCCGGGCCCCACCCGGATCACACCATGCCGACCGACCGGAACGTTGCCCTCGCCGTGGCGCGGGCGCTGAGCCTGGCTCCCAGTGGTGGTGCGCCGGTGCGGCACACCATCCCTGACCCAGCGGCGCTCCGGCGACTGCGCGGAGGTTCTCCGGTCGGACGTCCGGTGGTGGACCCGGCCGAACCTACCGGCCCCCTGCGCCTCGCTGTCAACAGCCGTTTGACCTGTGGTTATTCCACCAACGCCCAGGTCAGAGCGGAGGATGCGCAGGTCGCGCCGCAGGGCCGTGGCGCGTGATCGACGGTGCGCCACCCCGGGAGATCACTCGCCCGGCCGCACGAACACCGTCCGGCCGCCCACCACGGTGCGCAGGCAGACCGGGAGGTCGGTGCCCGGGGACAGATCGGGCAGGCCAGGGGTGCCGGAGCGGGGGTCCGTGGACCAGCGGGCGACCCGGTCGTCGGGCGCCTGGACGATCAGCTCGTCCGTGCGCCACACCGCGTAGTCCGCGGGTGCGCCCGGTACCAGCACCCCGGCGTCGTCCCGTCCGATCGCCCGCCAGCCGCCACGCGTGTGTGCGGTGAACGCGGCACGCACGGAGACCCGGTGCTCAGGGGTGCGGTGGAAGGCCGCGGCACGCACCGTGCCCCACGGATCCAGCGGGGTGACGGGGCTGTCGGAGCCGAAGGCGAGCGGGACGCCGCTGCGCAGCAGCGCCGCAAAGGGATTCAGAGTGTGGGCCCGCTCGACGCCGAGCCGCTGCGCGTACATGCCGTCGTCGCCGCCCCACAGCGCATCGAAGGCCGGCTGGACGGAGGCGGTCAGGCCGAGTTCGGCGAACGCCGCGACGGTCTCGGGGGTGAGCATCTCGGCGTGCTCGACCCGGTGGCGGGCGGCTCGAATGCGGGCGAGACCGACCTGCTCTGCGGCGGCGCGCATGCCCTCGACCACGGCGACGACGGCGGCGTCGCCGATGGCGTGGAACCCCGCCTGGAGCCCCGACTCGGTGCACGCGACGACATGGGCGGCGACGGCCGCGGCGTCCAGGTACGCGGTACCGGTGTGGGCGGCGTCCGCGTAGGGCTCGTGCAGGCAGGCCGTGTGCGAGCCGATGGAACCGTCGACGAACAGGTCGCCGGCCGCGCCGACGGCGCCCAGCCGCCGTGCCGTGTCCACGTTCTGTTGCGCCCAGTAGCCGACCACCCGGGGCCCGGGTTCCTGTGCGGCGAGACCCAGCAGCCCGGTGAAGTCGTCCTCGGAGGAGATCTCCGGGCCGGCGCACTCGTGGACCGAACCGATGCCGAGGGAGGCGGCGTGCGCGAGAGCGGCTCGATGGGCCTCGGTGCGCTGGGCCGTGGTGACCGCCGCGTAGGCGGCGGCGCGCAGGACATGGTGGGCGTCCCGCGCGAGCGGTTCCCCGTCGATGAAGCCGGCCTTGCCGCGCACGCCCGGCGCCAGATCCAGCAGGGCCGTGGTGACGACGGCCGAGTGGACGTCGATGCGGCTGAGATACAGGGGACGGCCACCGGTGGCCTCGTCCAGTTCGTCCCGCCGGGGAGCCCGGCGCTCGGGCCAGCGGGCCGCGTCCCAGCCGTGGCCGAGGAGGATGCGGTCGTCCGGCCTGGCGGCGGCGAAGTCACGGACGAGGGTGAGGGCGGCCGCCAGAGAGGGCGCCCCGGACAGGTCGAGGCCGGTGAGCGCGAGGCCCGTGGCGGTGGTGTGCACATGGGCGTCGGTGAACGCCGGGGTGACGAGCGCACCATCCAGGTCGACGACCTCGTCCACGCCGTCCGCGAAGGCGTCCGCGGCCCCCTCGGAGCCCACCCAGGCGACCTGCCCGCGCTCGACGACCATGGCGGTCGCGAAGGGGTCGGCGGGGCTGTGGACTTCTCCTCGGCGCAACAGGACGGTCTGCTGCGAGGCGCTGCGCTCGTTCATGGGGAACAGTCTCGCGCCTCGCCCCGGTCGCCCTGCACCCAGGTGGGTCAGACGCGGGGCGGCCGTGCCTCGTACGGCGTGGACAGGACGACCGTGGTGCGCGTCGACACTCCCGCGAGCGTCCGCAGGCGCGCCAGCAGTTCCTCCAGCTCGTGGGGCGTGGCCACGCGGACCTTGAGGATGTAGCTCTCTTCGCCCGCGACGCTGTGGCAGGCCTCGATCTCCGGGACTCCGGCGAGACGCTCGGCGATGTCGTCGGGGGCGCTGGGGTCGAACGGCTTCACCGAGATGAAGGCGGTCATCGGCAGCCCGATCGCCTCCGGGTCGACGACCGCGGCGTACCCGCGGATGACACCGCGCTGCTCCAGCCGGCGGACCCGCTGGTGCACGGCCGACGTGGACAGGCCCGTGGCCTTGCCCAGGTCGGTGTAGCTCATCCGCCCGTCCTTGACGAGCAGCTGCACGATCTGTCGGTCCAGCTCCTCCATGGCGCTAGAACCTACAGTGCGCCCGATGCCGCGGATACCTCAGCGGTGCAGGTCATGGCCGGTTTGTGATGTTGCCGAGAACGGCATGCGCCCCGTCCGCGGGGCGGGAATCCCCGTGCTCGGTGCCCGCGGGCGACATGTGACGAACGCCACAGTGCGTGAACCGGCTTCGTGATGTCCTCGTGATTACCGCCGTGACGGGACGGGAAGTGCTTGCTGTGGTCGAGGCCACAGTGCCGTACCGGCCCAGTCCGAGGGGGAGAATCCCATGCACAGTCTGAAGCGCCCTGGTCGTACCGCGTCCAAGCGGCAGCAGCCGGTCGTCGAGCCCGAGCCGGAGGGCGTCGAATCCGCCGACGACGAGTTCGACGCGTACGACACCTTCGAGATGTACCGGGTCGTCTGCCCGGACTGCGCGCAGCCCATCGCGCTCCTGGCGGACGAGGAGTTCCTGCCCGAGCACGCGCTGTGCGCCTCGCCCTGGAACCCGTTCGGCCTCACCGTCTGCCGGGGCACGGGCCGCGCGGCGTCGGACGGTCGCCCCGCGGACGAGTCCGCTGCGCCCCAGGAGCAGGACGCGGCACTGCTGTTGACACTCCCTCAGGGACTCGACTGGCGTATGCAGCCGTTCTCGCATGTCGGCGGCCCGGGCTCGCGCCCGATGCGGATGGCGGCGCTGCGGCACCAGGCCGCCTGATCCACACTCTTCACCCGGCTGCGGCCGCCGGGTGGCGGTGACCGCCCCGCACCATGTCACGCGGGCCGCCCGGTGCAGGATCAGCCGACCGGGTCGGCCGCCTCACCCGAGTGCGGAGGGCACGGGCGGCGCACAGCGACCACCGGGCGCACACCGTGCGGTACGCCGGGTGTGCCGCCGGGAGGTGTGTCCGAGACAGGTCACCCGGTGGGACGCGACCCGCCCCGTACGGGCCATCAGCGAACTCACTCTCGATTAGCGGGGCAGGTGACCTCGGCGCGGGCCCCGGCGTTTTCCTTGTATGACCCCCACGCATTCGGCGGCCGGGCGTCTGCGACGGGTGTTCGTTCCGGCACCCATAGGAGCGCCTCCGCCGCCGCAGCCCCAGGATCCGCCCATCTACCGTGCGCTGATGCGGACCTGGGCCGACGGCGGACGTACGCTCCCTGGGCGCCACGACCCGGAATGGGTGCGGCTCGCGACGCCCCCGGGCGGCGTCAGGCGGCTCGCGGCGGGCCAGGAGTCGTTCAGCGCGACTCGGGACCAGCGAGGTGACGGGCGATGACCATGCGCTGGATCTGATTCGTCCCCTCGACGATCTGCAGGGCCTTGGCCTCGCGCATGTACCGCTCGGCCGGGAAGTCGGCCGTGTAGCCGTACCCGCCGAGCACCTGGACGGCGTCGGTGGTGACCTTCATCGCGGTGTCGGTGCAGTGCAGTTTGGCCATGGCCGCCTGCTTGGCGAACGGTCGGCCCGCGTCACGCAGCCGCGCCGCCGACAGATACAGCGCCCGGCCGGCCTCGATCTGCGTCGCCATGTCGGCGAGCATGAAGCGCAGCCCCTCGAAGTCCGAGATCGGGCGTCCGAACTGCCGGCGCCCGGAGGCGTACGCGACTGCCTCGTCGAGGGCCGCCTGGGCCAGCCCGATGGCGCAGGCGGCGATGCCGAGCCGCCCGGAGTCGAGCGCGGCCAGGGCGATCGCGAAGCCCTGCCCCTCCTCGCCGATGCGCCGGGCGTCGGACACGCGCACCCCGTCGAAGTGGACCTGCGCCGTGGGCGAGCCCTTCATGCCCATCTTCCTCTCGGGCACCGCAGCGCTCAGACCGGCGGCATCGCCGGGGACCAGGAAGGCGGTGATCCCGCGGGGGCCCTCCTCGCCGGTGCGCGTCATCACGGTGTAGAAGTCGGCGATCCCGCCATGGGTGATCCACGACTTCGTCCCCGTGATCTGCCACTCTCCCCCGCGCTCGTCCCGAACCGCCCTGGTCCGCAGGGACGCCGCATCCGAACCGGACGTCGCCTCGGACAGGCAGTACGCGCCCAGCAGACCGCCGCCGAGCATCGCGGGCAGGTACTCGCCCTGCTGCTGCTTGGTGCCGTATTGGGCGAGGGCGTGGCAGGCCAGGGTGTGGACGCTGACCCCGAGGCCGACGGTGAGGCGGGCCGCGGCGAGTTCCTCGAGGACCTGGAGGTACACCTCGTACGGCTGGTCACCGCCGCCGTACTCGGAGCCGTAGGGCAGGCCGAGCAGCCCGGATTCGGAGAGCAGCCGGAAGACCTCGCGCGGGAAGTGTCCTGCGTCCTCCTCCGCGGCCGCCTTCGGGGCGATCTCGTGCTGCGCGATGTCGCGGACGAGCGAGATCAGGTCCCGGGCCTCGTCCGTGGGCAATTGACGGTCCACCGGCTGCGGGGCGCGGTCGGGCATGGCGACGCTCTCCTCCCTGTCGGGCACATCGGCGAGAGGTGCGCCTTGGGTGGGGCGACTCCGCCGGGTCTCACTGGGCCTCGCCGATGCTCGTCGCTCCGGGTCTCGGCAGCTGCTGACCAGCGGCTGTGGCGCTGTGAGTATGCCCGATCGGAGGCACGGAGTCACCGGTTAACGATCGCTTACTCAAAGAATAGCGCAAGTCCTGAAATTGGTCCAAACCATTGACCTACTGGTCTAGGCCTCCTACTGTTCGGCCCATTGCTTTACCGCGCCCACGCCGATCGGCACGGGTTCGGTCAGCGCGCGTTCCCCTCTCCCCCACGAGGAGACACGATGCTCACACTCCACCGCTCGAGCGCCCGCTTCCGGGCGCTCGTGTCCGCCGCCTGTTGCGCCGTCCTCGGCGCCGGGCTGCTCGCCGGCGCTGGCACCGCGACCGCCACCGCGGCACGGCCGGCCGCGGCCGGCTCCAAGGTCGTCGGTTACTTCACCGAATGGGGCACGTACGACCGCTCGTACTTCGTCAGGAACATCGAGACGTCCGGCTCCGCCACGAGGCTCACCCACATCAACTACGCCTTCGGCAACGTCACGGGCGGCAAGTGTGCGATGGGCGACTCCTACGCCGCCACCGACCGCGCCTACAACGCGGCCGAGTCGGTGGACGGCGTCGCCGACACCTGGGACCAGCCGTTGCGCGGCAACTTCAACCAGCTGCTGAAGCTGAAGAAGCAGCACCCGAAGCTCAAGATCCTCTGGTCGTTCGGCGGCTGGACCTGGTCGAGCGGTTTCGGCGAGGCCGCCGAGAACCCGGCCGCGTTCGCACAGTCCTGCTACGACCTGGTGAAGAACTCCAAGTGGGCGGGCCTCTTCGACGGCATCGACATCGACTGGGAGTATCCGAACGCCTGTGGCAACACCTGTGACACCAGCGGACGGGAGGCGTTCAAGAACCTGATGGCGGCACTGCGGTCGAAGTTCGGCTCCGGTGCCCTCGTCACCGCGGCCATCACGGCCGACGCCACGAGCGGCGGGAAGATCGACGCGGCGGACTACGCGGGCGCGGCGCAGTACGTCGACTGGTACAACCCGATGACCTACGACTACTTCGGCGCCTGGGACGCCTCCGGCCCGACCGCCCCCCACTCGCCGCTGAACTCCTATTCCGGCATCCCGAAGGCGAACTACCACACCTCGGCGACCATCGCGAAGCTCACGGGTCTCGGCATACCGGCCTCGAAGCTGCTGCTCGGCATCGGCTTCTACGGCCGCGGCTGGACCGGGGTCACCCAGGCGGCGCCGGGCGGCACGGCCACGGGCCCGGCGGCGGGCACATACGAGCAGGGCATCGACGACTACAAGGTGCTCAGGACCAAGTGCCCCGCGACCGGCGCCGTCGGCGGCACCGCGTACGCCAAGTGCGGGAACAACTGGTGGAGTTACGACACCCCGTCGACCATCGCGACGAAGATGGCCTACAAGAAACAGCAGGGCCTCGCAGGCACCTTCTTCTGGGAGCTGAGCGGTGACACCGCGAACGGGGAGCTGATCAAGGCCATCGGCTGACCGGCCGAAGGGCACCGGGGTGGGAGCCGCGACGGCTCCTGCCCCATGGTGCGGTCAGGTGTCGCGGCGGGCCGGCGGCGGCGCCGCATACGCAGGTTCGAGCTCCTCGATGGCGCGAAGGGTACCGCCGAGCGTCTTCACCAGCAGTTTGCGCATGGAGTCGCGGGGCAGCTCCGGGCGGGCGATCCAGTCCAGCGTCGCGCCCTCCACGCTGCACACCCAGGCGAAGAGCCCCATGCGTGCCAGCGGGGCGATGTCACGCCGGCCGTACGCCCCCTCGGCGATCGTGGCCACGATCGCCTCGCGCACTCCGTCCCGGATGGCGTGCACCTGGGCGTCGAAACCCACGCCGCCGCTGACGATCGTGCGATAGGCGGCCTGATGCTGCTCGGCGTACCGCAGATAGCGGTCGACGGTGCGGTGCACACGGTCCACCGCCGGGAGTTCCAGGCCGCCTGCCGCGGAGGTGACGAGGTCGGCCACCGCATCCTCGACAATGGCGAGGTAATAGCCGCGCTTCGATTTGAAGTAGTAATAAATCAGCCCTTTGGCCACATGGGCATGGCGCGCGATATCGTCCATCGACAACGCGTCGTACGACGTGTCGGCGAACAACTTCCGCCCGATGGCGATGAGTTCGGCGCGGCGCGCCAGCGAGCGATCGGTGGCGCGCACCCGGGGGCGTACGGCACCTCGCTGTTGACTGATATTCAATTTCGGCCATGCCTCCGAATACCGGCGGAACATCTGCAGTATTGCAGAACGACCCCAGGCCGCGTTCGGCTCTGATCGATAAGGTGGGACGCCGTTCGGAAAGTGCGGGCCGATACCGAAAACCCTGGCCGCTCAGGTCACAGCAGACCGAGCTGCGTGACGAGCATCGCGAGGACCGCCACGAGGACCCAGCCCACGACATGTTCGACGATCTTCGGTCCGTCGTCCTTCGGGCCGCCCGTGCGGGCGCGGAGTCGGGCGGTGGTGGCTGAGGTGGCGGTCATGGCATCTCGCTCGTCTAGGGCTGTGCGGTGGACTCCCCCCACCGATGTGTCCACCTTGCCACCGGAATGCACCGGTGCGACGGAGATCTCGGTCACACGCAGGGACCCCCGGTTTCCCGGGGGCCCCTGGATCATGGCCGGGTCCGCGTGATGTCAGCGGACGCCCACCGCCGCCAGCGCCGTGCGCTGGCGCACGGTGAGACGGGCGGGGAAGTACAGGTAGCAGACGCCGCCCGTGCCGGAGACGACCTTGCCGGTGGCGTTGTACCGCTTGGTCCGCAGCCAGATGTTCTCCCATTCGCGCCGCTTGTAGACGCGGCGCACCGCCGCGTCGCTCGGCGAGGCCGGATCGTTGGCGATCACGTCACCGTCGGCGGTGAACCCGATCACGGTCATCAGATGACCGGAGGTGCCGTAGCCCGCCCCCGTCAGCTCCTCCTTGAGGAACGACTGCGACGTTATGGCCGGGATGCCCGCCGCGATCAGCGTCTCCAGGTCCTTGAGCGAGGACAGCCGGGTGACCACACCCTGGAGGTCCTGGAACGTCGCCGCGTAGGCCGCGTTGAAGGGCCAGTTGCCACAGCCCTGGTACTGGTGGTCGTAGGTGAACCGGGCGGCGTGGCAGATTTGCGGGTCGGTGTAGGACGGGTCGACCCAGGACAACTGCTCGGGGGTGAGCTTCCGGCCCCAGTACTCGATGATCATCTGCGAGGAGGTGGGGCTGCACCAGGCCTCACCGCCGTTGTCGTACTCCGGGTACTGCCCCTTGTGGATCTCCTGCGAGTACCGCGGGACGCTCAGCTCCTTGGCGAGACCGGGCGTCGAGGCCGCGACGGTGAAGCGGTCGGGGACGGCCGAGCCCATGGCGCCGAGCCGCCACACCACAGGGGTGAGCTGGGTGCCCGGCGTGCGGTAGAGCGTCAGGCGCAGCTGATACGCCGCCAGACGCAGGCCCGACGCGGCGTCCGCGATGGCGAAGGTGTCGGTCCAGATGTCGCTCTTGCCGTCGGACTGGTCGTCGACGGAGGTCCGCCGGATGTCCTGGTCACCGGCCGCCCAGCGGCCCATCACGTACCAGGGGGTGTCCGTGCCGTCGGAGTAGGTGCCCTTCAGCTCGACCTGGAGCCAGGTGCCGGCCGGGGTGTGCGCGTTCCACGAGGCGATGGCCTCGGTGGACGGGACCGACAGAACGTGCACCGGGGAGGTCCAGGTGGCGTACTCCCACGAGGTGGTCGTCCCCGTGTGCGGGTCGGTGTAGTCGGTGCGGCCGGCGGGAGCGGAGATCACGACGCCGGGGCGAAGGCCCGGGACGGCGCGGACCCCCTGCGCGGAGCCGGTCCGCCACTCCGCGTACGAGGTCCAGGCACGGTTGTCCACAAGGCTCGGGGAGGCTTTCGTCGGCTCGCCGACCGGGGCGGCCGCGGCCGCAGGGCCCGCGGTGGCGGTCGCGGCGGCCGCGGCGACCGCCGCGGTGAGGATGGCTCTGCGGGACGGCTCTGACGCTCTCGTCATCGGTGGGTGACCCCCAGTTGTCCGGAAGCAGCGATTCAGGCGCACGGTGTGGGCCAACTATGGCCGCCATCCGGGGACTTCTGCCAGCACTTCGACCAGGGACGCGCCTACCAATATTGGACTGGACCACTGGCATGACCTGGGGTGCCGTGGCTCCGGCCGGCACGATCACCGTGACCGCGACCCGCCGCCCGACCGGGTGACGTGCCGAGGGACGAGCCGTCGACCGGGGCAATGCCGGAGTCGCGGCACCCTTCGGACGAGGCCCATGGCCGCGACCTCGTCCGGCCTGCCGAAGCCGACCGGCCCCCAACCGGGCAGCACCAGGGCGAGCGGGCAGGCGACCGCGAGCCGGACCGCTCTCACCGGCGTACGGGGACGGAACGAGACGATGCCCGGCTCCCGCTGGTGACAGCTCCTGTACCAGGACCAGGCGGCCCGATGCCGTGGGGTGAGTCTTCCGGCGGAGAAGTACAGCGCTCCGCTCGCCGGGCGGGCGGACACCACCTCCGTCATCGCGGCACCGGGAAGGAGGTGAGCGGGTCAGGCCGGTCCCGGCAGGTGCAGACCGCAGACGCGACGGGCGCGTGAGAGCTGCTCCTGTGGAGCGCCTCACCCCCGGGATCCACTTCCGCCCGCCCGGGCCGAGGCTCATGAGGCCCGCCTAGAATGTTCCGCCGAAATATGTCCATGCCTCCTCGCTCCAGGGAATCGACATTCAAACCGTCGCGTCGCGCCTGCGCCGGCTGCCCCCGTCCTGCGGCCCCGTCCGCCTCATCGGCGTCGACGGGCATGCGGGCTCCGGGAAGTCCACGTTCGCCGCGGAGTTGGCGGCCGTGCTCGGCGGCGCCCCCGTGCTGCGCCTCGACGACATCGCCACACACGAGGAACTCTTCGCCTGGACGGAACGGCTGCTGCGCGAGGTGATCGACCCGCTCGGCCGCGGCGAGACGGCGCACTATCGCCCTTACGACTGGCGCGCTCGGCGCTTCGGCCCGGCCCGGACCCTCCCGCCCGCTCCCCTGATCCTGATCGAAGGTGTCGGTGCCGGCCGCCGGGCCCTGCGCCCCCATCTGGCGCGGCTGCTGTGGATGGAGCTGCCGCGCGAGGAGGCCTGGGCGCGGGGACGGGCCCGGGACGGCGAGGAGCAGAAGGCGTTCTGGACGGGATGGGTCGAGGCTGAGCAACGGCACTTCACGGAGGACCCGTCGCGCCCGTTCGCCGATCTTCTGGTGTGCCAGAGAAATGAGGGGTATGGGGTGCTTCCGGGACCCCAGAGGGGGGATGGTCCGGACCAGTCCCTCACCGACAGTGACGAACCATCGGCAGTGTGCTGAACTCGTGAAGACCCTTGCGGGAGAACTTTCTTGAGTGCTCCAGGTCGGCTTGACCCGGGAGCCGTACAGGACTTACGTTCTCAATGTGCGGCTTTCGCAGCCGCCGGCCAGACGCGAAGCCCCCGGTTGTTCCCCCGTGATCGGGGGCTTCGTTCTGCCCTGAACACCTTCGCCCGGGCGCTGGGAGACGTGATTCGCTCACCCTCGGTCACCACACGTCGTGTGCCCCGTCTGCTCCCACCTCGCCGAACGGCCCGTGCGGCACCCTTCGGTACGCCACTCCCCCGCAGGTACGATGCCTTTCGGTGCGGCCATCGGACACTGCTCTGCGCACCGTTGCAACTCCGGTCAGCGGCACAGCGGTTCGAGCAATGCGGCCGGCGGGCACAGGCCCGGCGGTGAACCAACGGGGGCACGGTTTGTGGGGGACGTGATGGACTTCGGCTCGCGGGGCCCCGAGGCCCCGGCCGACCTCGCCTGGCTGCGAGGTGTCGACGCCTACACGATGGGCGCCTATCCCCAGGCGGAGGAGGAGTTCCGCGCTGCGGTCCGCCTGGATGCCGGGATGGCCGACGGCTGGCTCGGGTTGCACGCGCTGCGCGTCGACACGACGACCGCGCTGCTGCGCATGTTCCGCCACCGGGACCGCTTCGGGGAGCAGCGGACCCGGCATCGGCGCACGCTCAACTCCTGGTACTGGCTTGGCTGGTGGGTGCAACCGGTGCTGGAGAACCCGCGCGACCTGCTGCTCGCGCACGCCTCGCACTGGCTGGACGGCCGCCATGTCCCGGAGCTGGACCGGGCCCTCGCCGGGCTGCCGCCCGTCGACACCGACCCTCAGGTCCGCTTCCTGCACGCCTGCCGTGCCTACCTGGTCAAGGACTGGGAGCAGTTGGTCCGGCACACCGATCCGCTGATCGACGACCCCATGCTCGGCATCGAGGCCGGCCTGTTCGGGGGGATGGCCCGGGTCCGCCTGGAGACGTTCGGACAGGCCGAACCGCTGCTCTCCGCCGCCCTGATGCGCTGCCGCAGCGAGCAGCCGCAGCGCAAGGAGCTGCGGTACTGGCTGGCCCGTGCCCACGAGGGCACGGGTCGTTCCGCCGCCGCTCTGCCTCTGTACCGGGCGGTGCACCGGGTGGACCCGGCTTTCATGGACACCTCCGCGCGCCTCGCGGCGATCGCCGAGGGAGACGGCTACGACGAGTCGGCCGATCTGACCGCGATGGCGTTCGCCGGCGGCGGCGACGTGCTGGACGGGCCGGACGGTCTCGATCCGCTGTTCGGCGCCGAGGGCCGGGACGTGAAGCTGTCGGACCCCGAACCGCCGCCCGGAGCGCTCCCGGCCCAGAGCGACCTCGTGCGCGAGAAGGCCAACGTGCCGTCACCGCCGCTGCCGACCGGACCGACGGATCCGGCCCTGCTGGAGGAGGCACTCGCCGAGCTGGAGCGCATGGTCGGTCTCGAGCCGGTGAAGCGGCAGGTCAAGGCGCTGTCTGCGCAACTGAACATGGCCCGGCTGCGGGCCGGGCAGGGCTTGCCCGTACAGCCGCCCAAACGGCACTTCGTCTTCTCCGGTCCCTCGGGCACGGGCAAGACGACGGTGGCGCGGATCCTGGGCCGGGTCTTCTACGCCCTCGGCCTGCTCGGCGGCGATCATCTTGTCGAGGCGCAGCGGGCCGACCTGGTCGGCGAGTATCTGGGCCAGACCGCCGTGAAGGCGAACGAGCTGATCGACTCGGCGATCGGCGGCGTGCTGTTCGTGGACGAGGCGTACTCGCTGTCCAACTCTGGCTACGGCAAGGGCGATGCGTACGGGGACGAGGCGCTGCAGGTGCTGCTGAAGCGGGCGGAGGACAACCGCGACCACCTGGTGGTGATCCTCGCCGGCTACCCCGAGGGCATGGACCGTCTGCTGGCCGCCAACCCCGGCCTGTCCTCCCGCTTCACGACCCGCGTCGACTTCCCCTCGTACCGCCCGCTGGAACTCACCGCGATCGGTGAGGTCCTGGCCGCCGAGAACGGCGACGTATGGGACGAGGAGGCCTTGGAGGAGCTCCGCTCGATCGCCGGTCACGTGGTGGACCAGGGCTGGATCGACGAGCTCGGCAACGGCCGGTTCCTGCGAACGCTGTACGAGAAGAGCTGTGCGTACCGGGATCTGCGGCTGACGGGGTACCCGGGGACTCCGTCCCGGGAGGACCTGTCGACTCTGAGGCTGCCGGATCTCATGCAGGCGTACGGGGAGGTGCTGTCGGGCCGAGGACCGCAGGATCCCCCGGGATTGTGAGGAGCGCCACACGGCTCGGTCGGTCCGGCGACCGGTGATTACCGGTTCAGGTGCCCCTGCGGAGGGCTGGGGAGACGCGGACCCGCGCCCCGGTCGGGGCGCGGGTGAACCGCGATCAGCTGGGTACCGCCTCCCGCTGCTCAGGTTCCGCCATCCGCGGCTGAGGCGGAGCCTCGCGGTGCGCCGGGTCCCTGACCTCGCCCACCAGCAGCTCCAGTACGTCCTCCAGGGCGACCAGGCCCAGCACCCGGCCGGAGCCGTCGGCCACCTGGGCCAGATGGGTGGCGGCCCGGCGCATCACCGTCAGCGCGTCGTCCAGCGGCAGTTCCGCGGCGAGCGTGGTCATCGGGCGCCACAACTGCTGCGGCACCGCCCGCTCGGACTCCTCCAGATCGAGGACGTCCTTCACGTGCAGGTACCCCATGACGGCGCCGTTGGCCGCGACGACGGGGAAACGCGAGTAGCCCGTGCGCGCGGTGAGGGCCACCACCTCCCCGGGGGTGACCGTAGGTTCCACGGTGACCAAGGACACCGGGTCCAGGAGCACGTCCGTCACCGGGCGCGACCCCAGCTCCAGGGCGTCCTCCAGCCGCTCCTGCTCCTCGGGGTCGAGCAGGCCCGCCTGACCCGAATCCTCCACCAGCTGGTTGAGCTGCTCACTGGTGAAGACCGAGTCGACCTCATCCTTCGGGTCCACCCGGAACAGCTTGAGGATCAGCTTGGCGCAGGCGCTCAGCGCGATCGTCACCGGACGGCACAGCCGGGCGAAGGCCACCAGGCCCGGGCTCAGCCACAGCGCGGCTTTCTCCGGTGCCGCCATCGCCAGGTTCTTCGGCACCATTTCGCCGATCACCAGGTGAAAGAAGACGACGGCTGCGAGCGCGACCACATAGCCGAGCGGGTGCACCATCCCGTCGGGGATGTGCGCCGCTTCGAACAGCGGCTCGAGCAGATGCGCCACCGTCGGTTCGGCGACGGCGCCCAGCGTCAGCGAGCACACGGTGATGCCGAACTGGGCCGCGGCCATCATCTGCGGCAGCCGCTCGAGTCCGTACAGCACCTGCCGGGCCCGTGCGATCCCGAGCGGCTCGATCTGGCTGCGCCGCACGGACACGAGCGCGAACTCGGCGCCGACGAAGAACCCGTTCGCCAGGACCAGCAGCGCGGCGAAGACGAGTTGCAGCACGCTCATCGCACCGCCTCCGCGGCCGGCACGGGGGTGTCCGTCAGCTTCACGAGCCTGACCCGCTCCGCGCGGTAGTGCCCCACCTGGCGCACCGTGAGCCGCCAGCCCGGCAGCTCGGCCCGGTCACCGGGGGCGGGGATCCGGCCGAGAAGGTCGGCGACGAGTCCCGCCACCGTCTCGTACGGCCCCTCCGGCACATCGATGCCTATGCGCTGCAGAATGTCGACCCGGCAGCTGCCGTCGGCATCCCACGCCGGGCGCCCGTCCTCGGACGGCGCGACGGCGAGTTCGGGCAGGTCCAGCCCGTCGTGCTCGTCCCGCACCTCGCCGACGAGCTCCTCGACGATGTCCTCCAGCGTGACGACGCCCGCCGTTCCGCCGTACTCGTCGACGACGACGGCGATGGGCTGCTCGCTGCGCAGCCGGTCGAGGAGGGGCTGCACGGGCAGCGTCTCCGGAACGAGCAGCGGCGCTTGGGCGATCCGGGTGACGGGGGTGTGCAGCCGATCGCGCGAGGGCACCGCGAGGGCGTCCTTCAGGTGCACCATGCCGACTATCTCGTCGATCTTCTCCCGGTAGACGGGGAAGCGCGACAGTCCGGTGGCACGGGTCAGATTGACCACGTCCTCCGCGGTTGCGGACGACTGCAGCGCGCTCACCTTCACCCGTGGGGTCATCACGTGCTGGGCGGTCAGCTCGCCCAAAGACAGCGTTCGTACGAACAGGTCCGCCGTGTCCTGTTCCAGCGCTCCGGCCTGCGCCGAATGCCGGGCCAGGGAGACGAGCTCATCGGGGGTGCGGGCGGAGGCCAGCGCCTCGGCGGGCTCGACACCCAGGGCGCGCACCAGCCGGTTGGCGACCGCGTTGAGGGCCGCGATCACCGGCCGGAACAGCCGTGAGAAGAGGTGCTGCGGGCCGGCGACGAAGCGCGCGACCTGGAGCGGCCGGGACACGGCCCAGTTCTTGGGGACGAGTTCGCCGATCACCATCTGTGCGGCCGAGGCCAGCAACATGCCCACGACCACGGCGACGCCGGAAACGGCGCCCTCGGGGATGCCGAGCATGGCGAACGGGCCGTGCAGCAGGTCCGCCAGCGCAGGCTCGGCGAGCATGCCGACGACGAGCGAGGTGATGGTGATGCCGAGCTGGGTGCCGGAGAGCTGGAAGGACAGCTCGCTGAGCGACTCGACGACCGTGCGGGCCCGTCGGTCGCCCTCGGCGGCGGCCTTCTCGGCGTCGGGCCGCTCGACCGTCACGAGCCCGAACTCGGCCGCGACGAAGAATCCGTTGGCCAGGATCAGCACGAACGCCGCCCCCAGGAGCAGCAGGGGGATGGTCATGATGCCGCCACCTCCGCGTTCACGCGGACACGGTCCGCGCTATGTCGGCAGGGGGCGGCGCAGGTACTACAGGACGATCCGTCCATCGCCGGAGGGAGTCACTCCTCGGGTAGCAGGAGCCCCTGAGCACCGGGCGGAACCTCAGGGGCGGAGGCGCCTCGGGGGCGCCTCTGTCACCAGATTAGTCAAGACTCCGGCTTGTGCGGCAGGGCGGACGGCTCCGAGTCAGCTGTGATGTCGCCCGGGGTCGACCGCGGAGCGGGCCTCGGCGAGCGCCCGGAGCGTACGCGCGTCCTCGATCGCGCGCTCTTTGGCGATGCCCGGCTGGATGCCGAGAGCGGGCAGACTCGTGCCGTCGCTCAGGTTGAGGAACACCCACGGGTCCCCCGGACGCAGATTCACCTGCACGATCTCCGCCCAGTGCAGATGACGGCGGCTGGCGATGTTGACGACGGTGACCCCGGACTCGTCCGCGACGACCTTGGGCCGGGCGAGCAGCAGCAGGACTCCGAAGAGGACGGCCGCCGTCAGGATGAAGCTGAGGCGCTCCCCGGGGCTGAGCTGCTCCAGGAGCATCGCCACCACGGTGATGACCACGAAGATCGCCACACCGGCGCTCAGCAGCACGGCCCGGGTGCGCCCCGGCCGGAAGGTCACGGGAAGGGTAGGCAGGTCCGGCATCGTCGTACGGTCCCTCAGAGGCGGCAGGCGTGGATGGCCGTGGTCAGGATGGCACGGGCCCCGATGGCGTAGAGGTCGTCCATGATCCGCTGCGCCTCCTTGGCCGGGACCATCGCCCGAACGGCGACCCAGCCTTCGTTGTGCAGCGGCGACACGGTCGGGGACTCCAGGCCCGGAGTGAGCGCGACCGCCTTGTCGAGCTGCTCGACGCGGCAGTCGTAGTCCATCATCACGTACGTCCGGGCCACCAGGACGCCCTGGAGGCGGCGCAGGAACTGCTGGACCTTGGGCTCCTCGGCGTCGGCGCCGGTCCGGCGGACGACGATCGCCTCGGACTTCATGATCGGCTCACCGATGACCTCGAGACCGGCGTTGCGCAGCGAGGTGCCGGTCTCGACCACGTCGGCGATGACCTCGGCGACGCCGAGCTCGATGGCGGTCTCGACGGCGCCGTCCAGGTGGACGACGGCGGCGTCGACGCCCTTGTCGGCAAGGTGCTTGGCGACGATGCCCTCGTAGGAGGTGGCGACCGTCCTGCCCACGAGGTCCTCGACGCCGCCGGCGGTGCCGGGCTTGGTGGCGAATCGGAAGGTGGAGCGGGCGAAGCCCAGCGGCAGGATCTCCTCGGCGTTGGCGCCGGAGTCGATGAGCAGGTCCCGGCCGGTGATGCCGATGTCGAGACGGCCGGAGGACACATAGATCGCGATGTCGCGGGGGCGGAGGTAGAAGAACTCCACCTCGTTCTCCGGGTCGACGATCCTGAGCTCCTTCGACTCCCTGCGCTGTTGATAACCGGCCTCATGCAGCATCTCCGCCGCAGGGCCGGACAGTGAACCCTTGTTGGGGACGGCGATGCGCAGCATGAGGTCGGTTTCCTTCGTTCGTGCGTGGGGTGTGCAGATGTTCGGTTTACGGCTCAGAGATGGGCGTAGACGTCGTCCAGGGAGATCCCGCGCGCCACCATCATCACCTGGACGTGGTACAGGAGCTGGGAGATCTCCTCGGCGGCCGCCTCCTTGCCCTCGTACTCGGCGGCCATCCAGACCTCCGCGGCCTCCTCGACGACCTTCTTGCCGATGGCGTGGACGCCCTTGCCGACCAACTCTGCGGTGCGGGAGGTGGCGGGATCGCCATGGACGGCCTTGTGCTGGAGCTCGGTGAAGAGCTCCTCGAACGTCTTCTTGGACATGGTGGTCCTTACCCTACGCGCTCCGGGCGGTATCTCAGTGCCAGGGCTCGGACACCGAGCGGAGTGTGCAGGCCGTGGCCACCGCCGCCGTCACCGCCTCGTGTCCCTTGTCCTCGTTGGAGCCCTCCAGGCCGGCGCGATCCAGGGCCTGCTCCTCGGTGTCACAGGTGAGGACACCGAAGCCGACGGGGACGCCGGTCTCGACGGAGACCTGGGTCAGGCCCTGGGTGACTCCCTGGCACACGTAGTCGAAGTGTGGGGTGCCACCGCGGATGACCACCCCGAGGGCGACGATGGCGTCGTAGCCGCGGCCCGCGAGGACCTTGGCGGAGACCGGGAGCTCGAAACTGCCGGGTACCCGCAGCAGGGTCGGCTCGTCGATCCCCAACTCGTGGAGGGCGCGCATTGCGCCGTCCACCAGTCCGTCCATCACCTTGTCGTGCCATTGTGCCGCGATGACGGCGACCCGCAGATCGCTCGCGTTGCGTACGGACAGTTCCGGTGCACCCTTGCCGCTCACGTCTCTCCTCAGTGCTCTCTTACTGGTTGCCGCAGGCGGACACGGCGGTCGCGTCCAGCCAGGGCAGGTCGTGCCCCATCCGGTCCCGCTTGGTGCGCAGGTAACGGAGGTTGTGCTCGCCCGCCTGTACGGGCATCGGCTCGCGCCGGGTGACTTCGAGGCCGTGCCGGAGCAGAGCCTCGGTCTTGTCGGGGTTGTTCGTCATCAGACGCACGCTGCGCACGCCGAGGTCCGCCAGGATCCGGGCGCCGGCGGCGTAGTCGCGGGCGTCCGCGGGCAGACCCAGCTCCAGGTTGGCGTCCAGGGTGTCGCGACCGCGCTCCTGGAGTTCGTACGCGCGCAGCTTGGACATCAGCCCGATACCGCGCCCTTCGTGGCCGCGCAGATAGACCACCACTCCCCTGCCTTCCGCCTGGACGCGCTCCAGGGAGGCCTCCAGCTGGGGGCCGCAGTCGCAGCGTAGGGAGTGGAAGACGTCTCCGGTGAGGCATTCGGAGTGAACGCGGACCAGAACGTCCTCGCCGTCGCCGATCTCGCCGTGGACGAGGGCGATGTGCTCGACACCGTCCACGGTGGACCGGTATCCGTACGCGGTGAACTCGCCGAAGGCGGTGGGAAGGCGCACCTCGGCCTCGCGGCGGACGGCGGGCTCGGACGGGGGCGCGACCTGTTCGCCGGGCTTCCCCGTCTCGAGCGGAGCCGAGAGCTTGGGGGAGCGCCGGTAGGCGACCAGGTCCTCGATGGAGATGATCGTCAGACCGTGCTTGCGGGCGAACGGAATGAGTTCCGGCAGCCGGAGCATGTGGCCGTCCTCGCCGGCGATCTCCACGATCGCGCCGGCCGGCCGCAGCCCGGCGAGCCGGGCGAGGTCGACGGCCGCCTCGGTGTGGCCGTTGCGGACGAGCACACCGCCGGGCCTGGCCCGCAGCGGGAAGATGTGGCCCGGGCGGACGAAGTCGCCGGGGCCCGCCTCTCCCCCGGCCAGCAGACGCAGCGTGGTGGCCCGGTCGGACGCGGAGATACCGGTGGTCACGCCGTGGGCCCCGCTCGCGTCGACGGACACGGTGAACGCGGTGCGCATCGACTCGGTGTTGTGGTCGACCATCTGCGGGAGTTCGAGGCGGTCGAGTTCGTCGCCCTCCATGGGCGCGCAGATCAGACCGCGGCACTCGCTCATCATGAAGGCGACGATCTCCGGAGTGACCTTCTCGGCGGCGATGACCAGGTCGCCCTCGTTCTCCCGGTCCTCGTCGTCGACGACCACGACCGGCCGGCCGGCCGCGATGTCGGCGATGGCCCGCTCGACCGGGTCGAGCGCGAAGTCCTCGATGTTGTCCGTGCTGTACAGGACCGGTGCGGTGCTCATGCCGCGGCTCCTTCCAGGACGGGCTGCCCTGCCCTGCGGGAGCGCAGCCACCAGTCGCGCATGCCCCACAGGACGAGCGCGCCGTAGATGACGTAGACGAATCCGGAGAATGCGAAGCCGTTGGCGAAGTTCAGCGGGACGCCGACGGCGTCCACGAGGAGCCAGGCGAACCAGAACTCGACCATGCCGCGCGCCTGGGCGTACATGGCGACGATCGTGCCGACGAAGATGTACGCGTCCGGCCACGGGTCCCACGACAACGACGGGTAGGCGGTGAACAGGCTCGCCATCGCGAGCGTGCCCACGGCCGCGGCGCCGAGCAGGGTCACCCGCTCGCGCCAGGTGGCGAACCGCACGGCGACATGGCCGTCGTCCCCCTGTCTCTTGCCGCGGTTCCACTGCCACCAGCCGTAGACGGCGACGACCATGACGACGACCTGCTTGCCGGCGCTGCCGGAGAGGTGGGCCGTGGCGAACGCGGCGAAGAGGATGAGGCCGGACAGGAACTGCACCGGCCAGCTCCATATGGAGCGTCGCCAGCCGAAGGCGAGGGCGATCAGACCGATCACATTGCCGATCATGTCCGACCACTTGATGTGCTGGCCGAAGACGGGGAACGCCTCCGAGTTGAGCCAGTTCACTCGGGGGCCCCCTGACCGGCCAGCAAGCGCTCGACGTACTTGGCGATGATGTCGACCTCGAGGTTGACCGGGTCGCCGGGCTGCTTGGTGCCGAGCGTGGTCAGGCCCAGGGTCGTCGGGATGAGGCTGACGGAGAAGCGGTCGGCGCCCGCCTCGACGACGGTGAGGCTGATGCCGTCCACGGTGATCGAGCCCTTCTCGACCACATAGCGGGCGAGGTCCCCCGGGAGCGAGATGGTGACGAGCTCCCAGTTCTCGGAGGGCTTGCGCTCCAGGACCGTGCCGGTGCCGTCGACATGACCCTGCACGATGTGCCCGCCGAGACGCGCGCCGACGGCGGTGGGGCGCTCGAGGTTGACGCGGGAACCGACCGTGAGGGCCCCGAGGCTGGAGCGGTTCAGGGTCTCCGCCATGACGTCGGCGGTGAACTCGTCGCCCTCGTGCTTCACGACCGTGAGACACACGCCGTTGACGGCGATGGAGTCACCGTGCTGAGCGCCTTCGGTGACGACGGGTCCGCGGAGCCGGAATCGGGAGGAATCGCCGAGTTTCTCGACGGCGGTGACCTCACCCAGCTCTTCGACGATTCCGGTGAACACTTCCCGGGTCCTCCTGCCACGATCGGGCACGGACTCCGGGGACTGTCGAGAACGACAGCAGACCGCGGACGAGGACACTGGGACGACGCCGGACGGAGTTCGTCCATCGGGACGAACCGAATACGGCGGCGCGCACGCATGCCCGCCCGCCGCGCACTGCCTCCCATCCGGACTTTAACCGTCGGTCCAGGAATTCCACCTGGTCAACCGGCCGCTGGAAGCGACCGGGTCGCGGACTATAACCGCCGGTTCGGACTTTCACCGACCCCGGAGTGCGCTGCTTCTGGTACAGCATCAGTGTGCCACGCCTGATCGACCGCCAAGCGGGTGAACCGCTGTGTGGTGCCTCACAGGTTCACATACTGGACTTCCCGCTCCGGCCGCGCGAGGCCCGCATACGCCGCGGCAAGGGACAACTCTCGGTCGATGAGGGATAGTTGACAATTGGTCCATACCTATTGACCCGTATGGTCTAGTCCTCCTAGGGTCGGCGGTCCCGGTGCGGTGCGCCGTCCACGAGCGGTCCGGCGGCGGTGACGGAGGCCCTTGCCCCGCCGCCGGGCCTCCGGCACGGCGTCCGAAGTGGCCGGGTTCGTCTCCCTCGAGGGATCCACGACACGACGGGTTCTCGCGTGCGTGCGGGGGGCCCCGGACAGACTCGAGTGCCTCGAGCGGCGACTCGCCGGTTCGCCGTGTCATGTCACTTTTCGTGGCGGTCGACCGGTCGTAACCGGTGACGAGCGCTCCATGAGGGAGCGCCGCGCGTCCGAAGGGACTGAACAGCATGACCACGATCCTGGTGACCGGAGCCACCGGAACCCTCGGCCGGCTCGTCACCGAGCGGCTGCGGGACGGCGGGCACGAGGTGCGCGCCCTGTCCCGGCACGCACCGCAGTACGCCGTCGATCTGATCCGGGGCGGCAGTGGCCTGGACGCGGCCGTCTCGGGCGTGGACACGATCGTGCACTGCGCGACCACGCCGCGCGGTGGCGACGAGAAGGCGGCCGCCAATCTGATCGCGGCCGCGCGCCGGGCGGGCGTGGGCCATCTGATCTACATCTCGATCGTCGGGGTCGACCGTGTGCCGCTCGGTTACTACCGGACCAAGCTCGCTGTGGAGCGGCTGACGGAGGAGTCGGGCCTCGGCTGGACCGTGCTGCGCGCGACACAGTTCCACGACCTGCCCGTGCAGTTGTTCGGCGCACTGTCCAAGCTGCCGGTCATGCTGCTGCCGGCCGGCGTCGCGGATCAGCCCGTCGAGGTCGCGGAGGTGGCGGACCGGCTGGCCGAACTGGCGCAGGGCGCGCCCGCGGGGCGGGTCGCGGACATGGGCGGCCCCGAGGTGCGGACGTTCGCGTCACTGGCCCGGGCGTACCTGAAGGCGACGGGCCGGCGGCGCTCGGTGGTGAGCGTGCCGCTGCCGGGCAAGACCTACCGCGCATTCCGCGCGGGCGGGCATCTCGCGCCGGAGCGGGCGGTGGGGAAGGAGACGTTCGAGGACCACCTCGCGCAGCGGTTCGAAAGCCAAGAACGCGGCTGACCGCACGGAGCGGCCGCTTATCTCGCCGGGGGCGCGAAGATTTCGTCCTGTGCGCCGTCCCGTGCGGTCAGCAACGCACCGCGCAGTACGGCGCCACCGCCCAGGACGCCGGCGCGCACCTCGGTGACCAGCGGTGACATCCGCGCGAGCCGCGCCTCGACGCGTGCGGCGAGCACGTCCTGGCCTGCCTGGCCGACCTCGCCGCCGAGCACCACGCACCCGGGGTCGAGGATGGCGGCGAGGGAGGCGGCACCGATCGCGAGCCGGTCGGCCAGGGCGTCGAGGAATCGCCGGGCTTCCTCGGGCCTCAGGTCCGATGCCGGCCGGCCGGCGCCCGCCGCAGTGGCCCGGACGGCCTCCGCAGCGGGCGCCACGGCCGCCGCCTCGCTCCTGGTGACCGCCTCCACCGCCCGTCGCACGAGCACCGCCGCCTGCGGCTCGCCCCCGGTGTCCCCGGTGAACAGTCCGTATTCCCCCGCCAGTTGCGCGATGGCCCCCGACCCCGCCAGAGAGTGGAAGCCGCCTTCGCAGTCCGTCGCCGACGGCAGCGTCCTGGTGCCCGGGACCGGCAGGAAGCCGATCTCGCCGGTGCCGCCCGAGGCGCCGCGGCGCAGCGCGCCGTCCAGCACCACGGCCGCCCCCGTACCGTGCCCGAGCCACAGCAGCACGAAGGTGTCACGGTCGCGTGCGGCGCCCTCGCGCTGCTCGGCCAGGGCGGCGAGGTTGGTCTCGTTCTCCACGATCACACGCGCGGGCAACCTCTCGTGGAGCGCGGTGACCAGACGGCGGTGCCACTCCGGCAGTCCGGAGGAGTCTCGGAGTTCGCCGGTGGCGGGGTCGATGAGACCAGGCGCTCCGATCCCCACCGTGTGGAGCGGCGCGGCACCCGCCTCCTTCGCGGCGCTTTCCACCAGCGCGACGGCCTGCTCGACCGCCGGTCCCGTTCCGGTGTCGCCGCCGATCGGCACCGACGCCTCGGCGAGGACCCCGCCGAGCAGATCCGCCACGAGGACGGAGACGCCCTCCGTGCGCACGTCAAGGGCCGCGAGGTGGGCGCGGTCGGCGACGATCCCGTACAGCCGTGCGTTCGGACCGCGCCGCTGCTCGCCCGACTCCCCCACCACCGCGACCAGTCCGGCCGCGGTGAGCCGCTCGACGAGGTCGGCGACCGTGGGCCGGGACAGGCCGGTGAACTGCTTCAACTGCCCTGCCGTCAGGGGGCCCTCCTGCTGCAGCAGCCGCAGGGCCAGCCGGTCGTTGATAACCCGGGCGGTGCTAGGAGATGCGGGCATGCCGGGATCCTTCCAGATCGGCGGGGCCCTTCACGGGCCCCCTGGTCCTTATCTATCAGGTAGGGTTCCTGATAGTTTACGCGGGCGGGCAGCAGGGCGGGCACAGCCGGGGAGGGGCGACGATGAGCGTGGTGGAGAAGGTCTACCCCATGCGGGAGGTGAGGCGGGCGCGGTACGCCGTGGCGGCGGTCTTCGCCGTGCACGGAGCCGTCACCGGCTCGTTCGCGACCCGCGTGCCGTGGATCCAGGACCACGCCTTTCTCGGCGCGGGGCAGCTCGGCCTGGCGCTGGCCTTCCCCGCGCTCGGCGCCTCCGTGGCGATGCCGCTCGCGGGCGGCATCAGCCACCGCTTCGGTGCCCGCAACGCCCTGCGCGGCCTGATCGCCCTGTGGACGCTCTCCCTGATCCTGCCGTCCCTCGCGCCCAACCTCCTCACGCTCTGTCTGGCTCTGTTCGTCTACGGTGCCTCGGCGGGCATGGCGGACGTCGCGATGAACGCCCTCGGTGTGGAGATCGAGAATCGGCTCGGACGGTCGATCATGTCCGGTCTGCACGGCATGTGGAGCGCGGGCGCCCTGATCGGTTCCGCGGCCGGCACGCTCGCCGCGCACTTCGGCTCGGATGCCCGAGTGCACCACACCCTGGCTGCCGCGGTCCTGACCGTGCTGGGGCTGGTCGCCTGCACCTGGGTGCTCGACCTGCAGCCCGCCGAGGACGAGGAGCCGCCGCCCCGGTTCGCCCTGCCGCCGAAGTCGGCGCTGCTGATCGGCGCGATCGGGTTCTGCGCGGTGTTCGCGGAGGGCGCGAGCCTGGACTGGTCCGCCGTGTACCTGCGGCACCAGTTGGACACCTCCGCCGGGCTCGCGGCCGCGTGCACGACGGGCTTCACGCTCACCATGGCCGTCGCCCGGGTCGCGGGCGACAGGGTGGTGGACCGGTTCGGCTCGGTGCGCACCGTGCGGGCGGGCGGCGTCCTGGCCGTCCTCGGTGGCCTACTGATCATCGTGGCCGGCCATCCGGTCGTGGCGATGACCGGGTTCGCGCTGATGGGCCTCGGCATCGCGGTCGTCGTGCCGCTGTGCTTCGCCGCGGCCGGCCGTAGCGGACCGAACCCCAGTCAGGCCATCGCCGGTGTCGCGACCATCACGTACACCTCGGGGCTCGTTGCGCCGAGCGCGATCGGCGGTCTGGCCCAGGCGACCAGCCTCGTGGTGTCGTTCGGGCTGGTGACGGCACTGGCGTGCGGGCTCGCCGTGTTCGCGGGGGTGCTCCGGGCGGGCGACCGGGATCGGCCGACGGTCAGTCCGGCAAGCGCAGCAGTTCCCGACCCACGGCCCTGAACCGCTCGCTCCACGACGTGGGGCGCAGGGTCGCCGCGTCGAGGCGGACCAGGACCCGGGTGCCGTGCGCGTACGTCACCGCTCCGTCGGCCGAGCAGAACCGGAACCCATACGTGAGGCCGGTGTTGCCGAGGCGCTCGAGCCACAGGTGCACGGCGTACGCGCCCGGCTTGTTCACCGGGGCCTCGTAGGTGATCCGCAGCTCCTTGACCGCGTTGCAGAAGTCTCCCGCCGCCTCCCAGTCACCCTCGAAGCCGAAGCCCTGCTCGTGCCACAGGACGGTCCAGGCGCGCTCGACCATGACGGGGTAGCGGGCGTTGTGCAGCAGGCCGAGCGCGTCGAGGTCGTCGAAGTGGACGGCGACGGGGATCAGCCGTCCGTACGACAGGACGGGCGCGGCCTGGGCTTCGGCGGTCACGGGCGGGGCTCCTCGATCTGGCCTGGTGAGGCGCTCGCGACACCGCGGCGCTGGACAGGCCCATGGTAAGCGGTCGCTCAGGATGCCCCGCCCGGGGGTCAGCCCGCGATCGAGTCCAGTTGCTCGGCGGCGGGCCGCAGCGCCCACAGGTCCCCGCCGGGAGGGGCCTCCAGCAGCCGTACCGCCTCACGGGCGCGCGCGTCACCCGCGTCCGCCGCCGCGTGGACGACATCGGTCGCCGCGTACCGGTGGAACTCCAGCTCCGGGTACGGCCAGGACGCGGCGCCGGTCGCGGCGGGCAGCAGGAAGTCGACCGCCTTGAACAGGCTCTGGCCGTCCGGCCCCTGATGGGCCCACAGGTTCACGCCGATGTGCCGGCCGATGGCCGCGAGCCGCGTGTACGCCACCAGGTCGAAGGTCGAGTAGTGCCAACTGCGCGTCCGGCTGAGCTCCTGCGGCTGGCTGCCGTCGCCGGCGATCTGCGGGTCGATGCGCTTGGCGCGTGCGTCGAGCACCGTCCGCCGGGCGAGCTGCTCGTCCCCGGTCGCGTACGCCAGGGCGGCCAACTGCATGTCGTAGAACGTGCCGTGGTTGTTCTCGGCGGCGCTCTCCTCCTTGCCGAAGGCGCCGTCCGTCAGCCAGGTACGGAAGGCGACGTTCCAGTCGTGCATCCCCGAACGGTCGGCCTTGGACCAGCCGGGAGCGCCGGTGTTCAGGATGGCGATCGCGTCCAGGACGCTGGTGTAGGACTGGGAGAAGTCGATGATCCCGATAGCGCGGCCGTCGTACCTGCACGGGATGAACTGCCCGTGGTCCAGGTCGGGATTCATCTTCGTCGCCGGATCGAGGAACCACGTGCGCAGGACCTGGGCGGCCTTCTGCGCATACTGCTTCCTGCCGGTGTAGTACCAGGCCAGCGAGAGGTCGTAGGTGGAGTCGAACACCTTCTCCACGTCCTGGCGGTCGGTGCCGGTGTCGACCTCGGGATTGCGCTGCCCGTCGCGCTGCTCGTAGGGGCAGCCCCAGGGGTTGTCGGCGGTCTTCGGCTGCGTGGGCCACCAGTACGGGGCCTGGCTGAGGTAGTCGTGGAGGTCGCCGCCGGGCGCCGGCCTCGGCTTGTCGACGACCGTCCAGGGGCCCTGGTCGAGCCAGGCATCGGCGCGCTCGGTCAGGTCCTTGAGCGCGGCGCTCAGCCGGGGGTCCCCGTGGTCCAGCCGGATTCTGGTCTGCTGCAGCCGGGTGCCGTCGAGGACGGCGGTTCTGGGGGCCTTCGGTGCCGCATGGGCGGAGGCGGTGGGTAAGCCGGCGACTGCGACGGCCGCGAAGGCGGTCGCGGCGGCGAGCAGAACGGCCGGACGGGGTCGTGCACTCATCGAGGCTCCGATCAGACATGTGAACGCAGTTCATGAGTGGGACCGTGTGAGCGTAGGACTGCCTGGTGCACCTGACAATGGTTCGGACAGTTCTTCACGTACAGAGAAAGCGAAGCGTCACCATGGATCTCGGCGTGCGCTGGAAGCTGCACGGAGACGGGCACACGCCCGCGCCCGGAGCGGTCGTCCGCCCCGACGAACGGCTCTCCTGGCCCCGCACGGTCGGGCTCGGTGCGCAGCACGTCGTGGCCATGTTCGGGGCGAGTTTCGTAGCGCCCGTACTGATGGGTCTCGACCCCAACCTCGCGATCATGATGTCGGGCGTCGCGACCGTCATCTTCCTTCTGGCGACCCGCGGCCGGGTGCCCAGTTACCTCGGCTGCTCGCTCTCCTTCGTGGGCGTCGCCGCGGTGATCAGGGCGCAGGGCGGCACCAGCGCGACCGTGACCGGAGCGGTGTTCGTCGTCGGCGTGGCGCTGTTCGTCGTGGGCCTCGCGGTCCAGCGGTTCGGGGCACGGATCATCCACGCGACGATGCCGCCGATCGTGACCGGCGCGGTCGTCATGCTGATCGGGTTCAACCTCGCGCCGGTGACCGCGTCGACGTACTGGCCGCAGGACCAGTGGACCGCACTGCTGGTCATGCTGTTCACAGGTCTGACCTTGGTGTGCCTGCGCGGCTTCTGGTCCCGAATCGCGATCTTTCTCGGGCTGGTCTTCGGATACGGGATCTCGTGGGTGTGCGACCGGATCTTCGGGAAGATCCACTCGGTGGACTCCGGCGGCAGGCTCACCGACCACTGGCGCCTCGACCTGTCGGGCGTCGGCAAGGCGGACTGGATCGGTCTGCCCCACTTCCACGGACCGTCCTTCCAGTGGTCCGCGGTGCTGGTCGCCCTGCCCGTGGTGATCGCCCTCGTCGCGGAGAACGCGGGACACGTCAAGGCGGTCGGCGAGATGACCGGGGACCCACTGGACGACAAGCTGGGCACGGCCATCTCCGCCGACGGCGTCGCCTCCATGCTCTCGACCGCGGTCGGCGGCCCGCCCAACACGACGTACTCCGAGAACATCGGCGTCATGGCGGCCACCCGCGTCTACTCGACCGCCGCATACTGGGCCGCTGCGGGCTTCGCCCTGCTCTTCGGCATCTGCCCCAAGTTCGGGGCCGTCGTGGCCGCGATCCCCGGCGGGGTGCTCGGCGGCATCACCGTCATCCTGTACGGCATGATCGGCCTGCTCGGCGCGCAGATCTGGATCAACTCCAAGGTGGACCTGCGCAATCCGCTGAACCTGGTCCCCGCCGCGGCAGGCATCATCATCGGCGTCGGCAACGTCAGCCTGAAGTTCACCGACACCTTCTCGCTGAGCGGCATCGCGCTGGGCACGCTGGTCGTCATCACCGGCTATCACGCGCTGCGGGCGATGGCTCCCGCCCACCTCAAGACGCAGGCGCCTCTCCTGGACTCGGGGACGTCGTCATACGACGAGGGGGACGAGAAAGGCCGCGAGGACGCCGCCGCCCGGGACGCGGACCAGCGCGCCGGCTCATAGCCACCCCGGGCAAGCCCGTGCCGTGCCGCCCGCCCCTGTCCCCCACCCGGACCACCGGCGCGTTCCCCCGTTCCGGGGAAGCCCGCGGGGCGATCGCACCCCGGTCGGCTCCGGCCTGGGACTCTGCCCCCATGGTGCGGTTGGAGCAGTTCACGATCGAAGTGGACACGGTCGTCTCACGCATGCGCGCGCTCGACGAGGCCTGGCCCGAGCACGACGGCGTCGCGGTCTTCAACCGCGTCTACCTCGCCGTCACCGAGGAGGTCGACCGCCGTCTGGACGCCGGGGAATTCCCGGACAGACAGGCCGCGAGCACGCTGGACGTCCGGTTCGCCGAGCGATATCTGTCCGTCGCCGAGGAGGGGCCCCGACCCGCCTGCTGGCGGCCGTTGTTCCAGTTCCGGCGCCATCCGGGGGTACGGCCGGTGCAGTTCGCGCTCGCGGGCATCAACGCGCACATCGGGCACGACCTCGCGCTCGCCGTCGTCGACTCCTGTCGTGCGCTCGGCTGCGAACCGGCTGATGTCGAGGACGAGTTCGACCGCGTGGGCGACGTCCTCCTCTCGTTGGAGGAACACATCCGAGAGGATCTGATGCCCGGTCCCGATCTGCTCCAGGTCGCCGACCCCCTCACCCATCTGATCGGCGCCTGGAGCCTGGAGCGGGCCCGTGAGGCCGCCTGGTCCGCGGCGCGCGCCCTGTGGGCGTTGCGGGAACTTCCGGATCTGACGGAGGAGTTCGCGGGCCGGCTGGACGCGGCGGTGGGATTCGCGAGCCGGATCCTGCTCACACCGCTGCCCGGATGACCCGGCCGGTTCTCATCTGTCGCACAGGCAACTCCCGCCCACCAGACGTACGTTGAACCAGCGGCATCCAAGGCGAAGGAGCAACAGGTATGGCGACCCGGCTCGGACTCGGTCTCCCCCAGAACAAGCAGTACGACATCGGACGCGACGTGCCCGACGTGGCACGAGCCGCCGAGGAGATGGGCTACGAGAGCCTGTGGGTGTACGAGCGGGCCCTGTTCCCCCTGGCGTCCTCCCAGGGCCTGTACGGCATCGAGGGACTGCCCTGGCCGGAAGGCTACCGCGGGGTGGCCGAGCCGCTGGTGACGCTCACGCTGGCCGCGGCGGCCACGCACCGCGCCAGGCTCGGGACGAGTGTGCTGGTGGCCCCCCTGCACATGCCCTTCCAGCTCGCCAAGGCGCTCGCCACCCTGGACGCGGCGGCCGGCGGCCGGGTGGTGGCGGGCCTGGGCACGGGCTGGTCCCTGGACGAGTACGCGGCCGCCGCGGTTCGCCCCTTCGAGGAGCGCGGCAAGGCCCTGGACGAGGTGATCGACGTCTGCCGCGCGGTCTGGGGGGCGGACCCGGTCTCCTACGAGGGCACGCTCACCAAGATCTCGTCCGCGGCCGTCGCACCCAAGCCCGCCCGGCCGATCCCGATCCTGCTGGCCGCGACCAACAAGAGAGCCCAGCGGCGGCTCGTCGACAAGGCCGACGGCTGGCTCCCGGTGGGCCTGGGCGCCGACCGGATCGCCGCACAGTGGCGCGAGTTGCAGGACCTGGCCGCCGAGCGGGGCCGGGCGACGCCGCTGCAGACCGTGCTGCGCGCCAACGCCTCCTACTCCGCCAAGGCGTACGACGGCGCGGACCGCGCTCCCTTCCAGGGCGATGTCGACCAGATCGTGGCGGACCTCGTGGCCCACGCCGCGGTGGGGCTCGACGAGATCCTCATCGACCTGCAGACATCGACGCGGGACGCGGAGGAACTCAAGGACGTGGCGGCGGCGCTGATCACGACGGCGCGGGCCGCCGGCGTCTGACCGGCACGCCGGCGGGCGGGCGGCCGGGATCCGGCCGCCCGCCCCTGTGCGCCCGATGAACCCGCCGCCTCAGTCCTCCGGCAGCTCCACCGGCGCGATCTCGTCGTACGCGTCGCCGGGACCGGGGTTGGTCGGGTCGGTCTCACCACCGAAGTGGTGCATGACGCCCCACACGGCGTTGAGCGCGGTCTGCACGGCGCCCTCCGCCCAGCCGGCCGTCCAGGAGATGTCGTCGCCGGCGAGGAAGATGCCACGCTTCTCGGCGGGCAGCCCGTCCTGCATGAAGTGCGTGAACAGGCGCCGCTGGTAGCGGTAGTGACCGGGCAGGTTCGCCTTGAACGCACCCATGAAGTAGGGCTCGTTCTCCCAGGAGACCGTGACCGGGTTGCCGATGATGTGCTTCCTGATGTCGACCTTCGGGTAGATCTCGCCGAGCGACTTCAGCATGACCTCCATCCGCTCGTTCGCGGACAGCGGCAGCCACTTCAGGCTGTCGTCGCACCAGGTGTACGACAGACAGATCACGGCCGGCCGGTCGGGGCCGTCGTCCAGCAGATAGGTGCCACGGGTCATCCGGTCGGTGAGCGTCATCGACATCACGTCACGGCCGGTCTCCTCGTCCTTGTCCAGCCAGAACGGCCGGTCCACGGGCACGAAGAGTTTGCTGGACTCCATGTAGTGCGTGCGCTCGATCGCCGTCCAGTGGTCGATCGGGAACAGCGCGTCGTCACAGGCGATCTTGGACAGCAGCATCCAGGACTGAGCCGTGAAGATTGCCGCCCGGTAGGTGCGGATGTCGCCCTTCGCGTCGGTGACGGTGATCCGGTTGCCGGCGGTGCGGTGCAGCCGGGTCACGGCGGGGCGCGGCTCGCCGCTGTCGTGCAGGGACTGCAGGGACGTGCCGTGAGGCCAGTGCACGATCTTCTGCGGCTCGCGCTCCCACAGGCGCAGCGGCAGCTGCTGGGAGCCGCCGACGATACCGCGGTGGTGGTCGTCGGCCTCGGTGTAGACGACGCGCAGGATCTCCAGGATGGAGTTGGGGAAGTCCGTGTCCCAGCCACCGGTGCCGAAGCCGACCTGACCGAATATCTCGCGGTGCCGGAAGGACTTGAAGGCCTCGGAGTCGCAGAGGAAGCCGTAGAAGGTCTGGTTGTCGAGCTTCTCGACGAGCCTGGACCAGATCTCCCGGATGCGCTTCACGTCGCGCTCGCGCATGGCCCGGTTCATGTCGGAGAAGTCGGCGCCCTCCTCCAGACAGGCGTTCCACGCGTCGGCCACATCGCGGTACACCTGCGGCAGATCGCCGAGCGTCTCCGCGTAGTGGCTCTCGCCCTTCAGATCGACGACGGTCGACGGGGTCGCCTCGGCCAGCGGGTTGGGGAACGGCTTGGTCTCGAGGCCCACCAGATCGATGTAGTGCTGCAGGGCCGTGGAGGACGGCGGGAAGCGCATGGCCCCCATCTCGGCGGTCAGCGACGGATCGCAGCCCTCGAAGCCGACGGTGCGCAGCCTGCCGCCGATCTCGTCGGCCTCGTACACGACGGGCTTGAGGCCCATCTTCATCAGCTCGTAGGCGGCCACGATGCCGGACAGGCCGCCGCCGATGACCGCCACCTCGGTTCCGTGCTCGGTCGCCGGGATCTGGCCGAGGCCCGCCGGGTGGGCGAGGAAGTCGTCGTACGCGAAGGGGAAGTCCGGCCCGAACATGGTGATCGGCGGCTGCTGCTCGTCTGCACGCTGGACGGCGTTGGGCACCGTGGACGTCATGGGGTACGGACTCCTTGCGCGGAAAGAACTCTGGGGAAGGCTGAGGGTCAGACGAGGGACCCGTAGAGGCCGGGCCGCCGGTCCTTGAGGTACGGGTTCGCCTCGCGGGAGGCGGCCAGGTGGGCGGGGTCGACGTCGGCGAGGACCAGTTCCTCGACGCGGCCCGCGCGGGCCCGGGCGATCCCGTCGGGCCCGGCGAGGGTGGAGAGCCCGACGAACTCGAACTCGCCTTCCTGGCCGACCCGGTTGACGTACGCGACGTACATCTGGCTCTCGAAGGCCCGCACCGGGACGAGGGACTCGGCGACGAACTGGAAGGGGTGCATCATGGCCGTCGGAACCACGAGGAGGTCGGTGCCGGCCACGGCGTGGGCGCGGACGTTCTCCGGAAACTCGACGTCGTAGCAGATCAACAGGCCGACCCGGAGGCCGTTCAGCTCGACCTGGACGACGGGCTTCTTGCCCGGGGTGAAGTGGTCGCGCTCGAAGCCGCCGAAGAGGTGGGTCTTGCGGTAGTTGGCGAGACGGCCGCCCTCGGCGGAGACCAGCTGGGCGGAGTTGAAGACGGTCTCGCCGTCGCGCTCGGGGTAGCCATAGGCGATCGCCAGGCCGTGCCTGGAGGTGATCTCGGCGACGGCGTCCGCGGAATCCCCGTCCGCGGGCTCGGCGAGCCGGGCGATGTCACCACCGATCGCGTACCCGGTGAGGAACATCTCCGGCACGATCAGCAGCCCCGCGCCCGCGGCGGCGGCACGGCCCGCGGCCTCGTCGAGAACCTTGAGATTCTCGGCGACCGAGCCGGGGTGTCCGGAGCTCTGGAGCAGGGCGGTGCGCATGCGTGGTCTCCACCGGTACCGAAGAGTGTTGGGGGGTCGCTTAGACGGTACGGTCGGCGCCCTCGGCCGGACAAGAAGGAGCCGTTGCGCGCCGGTGAGCGGATCATTGCGTCCCCAAGGGGTCCGGCGGCGATTTGTTGCGCACCCTCCTGCATGCCTCTGACACGCTGAGGTGCAGGTCACAGCGATGCGTCTACAGTTCCGCAGCTGCTGCAGGAGATCGTGGAGCGGTGGCGGATCAGGAGGCCCCGGGGCCGGCGGCCAGGCGGACGGCCGCGTCCATGTGGCGGCCGACACGGCGGACGAGCAGCGCCATCTCGTGAGCCAGCTGCCCGACGTCGGTCTGCACCTCGCTCAGCACGGCGAGCCGGCTTCCGTCACCGGCCGGGGTGACGAAAAGGTAGGCGCCGTCGAGCATCACCATGGTCTGCCGCACCTCGCCCGCCTCGAACCGCTCCCCCACCGAGCGGGCGAGGCTGTGGAAGCCCGAGCACACGGCGGCCAGGTGCTCGATGTCCCGCCTGCGCATGCCCTCCGAGCAGCTCAGCGGGATGCCGTCCGCGGTGAGGAGCACGGCCTGGCGCACATGGTCGGTTCTCGCCACAAGGTCGTCGAGCAGCCAGCCGAGGTCCGTGCCCGGCGGCCGGCCGGCCTCGTCGGTGTGCTCGGTGCTCTGGTCACGGCGCATCGTCGGCGTCCGTCCCTTCCTCGGTGTGGGTTCGCTCCGTGGGGGGTGTCGGTTCGCTCTGTGGGCATGCTGCTCGTGGGGACGACCGGAGGCTGGGGCGGGAATCGCTCACCCACAGGTGTTACCCGCCGGTAGCGAGCCCGCACAACCTATGGGATGACGCACCGCGATCGCAATGGTTGCCCCGGGTAACACCGGCCCCGGCCGACCGGTACGGCGGGGTCAGCCGGTGGGGGGCACGGCGAACGTCGTGATCACCGCAGCGTGGTCGGACGGCCACTCGTTGCCGAAGACGTCGGGCCAGGGGCGCGGGCTGCCGCTGACGTATGTCAGGGAGTCGAGCACCTCGAGACCCCGGTGCAGTACGTAGTCGATCCGGTCCTGCGGTTCGCGGCGCCCGCTGCCGTCCTCGTGCACCGGGTGGATCGGCGACCACGTGTGGCCCGGGTCGCCCGCAGGGTCCGGATGCGCCTCGCGGTAGGAGTCGCGCAGGCCCGCCTCCTCGGCCGCCCTCGTCACCGGCCACGCGACATCCGGCCGGTCCAGGTGGGAGGGGCAGTTGAAGTCCCCTACGAGCACGACCGGCACCCCGTCGTCGGCTGTCTCCTCGATCCGCCGCAGGGTGTCCCGCATCTGCGCGAGTCGCACTTCCTCATGGGCGATGAGCACGTCCGCCGGGAGCCCGTCGAAAACGGATTCGTAGGGGCCGTACGGCGTGTGGTCCAGGTGAGCCGTCCAGATGTCGACCTCCCGACCGGGGGCGATCCGGATCCGGGCGCCCGCAGCACCGTAGAAGCCGACGTCCGGGTCGCCGAGGTGGCGGGTGAGGGGATGGCGGCTGATGATGCCGAGGTTCTCGCCGGCCCGGTGGTGGTACCAGCCGAGGGCGTCGGCGAGCTCCTGAGCTGCGGTGCCGCCGGTCTCCTGAAGGCCGACGATGTCCGCGCCGCTCTCCATGATCGCCTTGAGCTGCTTGGCCCGGTGATCGTCGACCCGGGTGCCGCCGAGCCAGAGATTCCAGCTCATGACGCGGAGTTCGTACCCGGTCGTTCGATCGGCCGTGTCCCCGGCGGCAATGGCGCGCAGGTCCTCCGGAGTGACCCCGGCGAGGCTCGCGCGCACCGTGCGGCCGGGCGCCGCGTCGATAGGCGCGAGCGAGGGCACCGCGAGCACCGCGCACCCGGCCGCCTCGGCCGAACGCACACCGGTCTGGGTGTCCTCGACCGCCACACAGGCCGCCGGGTCGACGCCGAGGGCGCGACAGGCCGCGAGATAGGGGGCGGGGTCCGGCTTGCTGCGGTCGGTGTCGTCGGCGGTGACGGAGACCGCGAAGCGCCCGGCACCGAGCGCCTTGAGCACCGTGTCGGCGACGGTCCGCGGGGAGGCGGTGACCAGCGCGGTGGGTACGCCGTCGCGAGCAAGGGCGTCCAGCAGGTCCAGTGCGCCGGGGCGCGGGACGATGCCGATGCGAACGCGGTCGACGAACTCCCGGTGCAGCCGCTCGGCGAGGTCCGCGGCGGACGCGCCCGAGGTCGTGGCCAGCCACGCGGCGGTGTGCTCCACCGGACGGCCGAGCACCTCGGGCTGGTCCGCCTCGGTGAGAGGCCGTGCGGCGACGTGCTCCACCGCCTCCCACCACTGCAGCTCGGTGTCGACGAGCGTGCCGTCCATATCGAACAGGACCGCCTGCAGCGGGGCGCCGGAGACGTGGCCGACAGGGCTCTTCAGCAAGACATTCTCTTTCTTCTCACCAAGCCGGGAGAACACGGGCTTGGTCTTGGATCGGCTATCACCCCACCGTTCGGCACGTGTGGAGTCGACAGGCAAACGACCACACCGAATCGGGGGTCATACATGCCCTCTCGTTCCCGATCCCGCATTCGGCCGCCAGGCCTACGAGCGGAAGGACGATGTGTTCAGGGACAAGACGTCAGGAAATCGGAGCATCACCCACCGGTGCACCTGTGACGACCCGGATTCGGGTGCCGGGCCGCGGACCTGGCACCCGGGCGGTGACCGAGGGCTGTCCCGGCCGCAGTCGGCCGGGACGACCCTCAGCGGTCGGCGCGCTCCGCCACCACCACCGGCAGCGCGGGCAGCGTGACCACCACCCGCGCACCGACGGGGAAGTCGGCAGCCCGCCGCGTGGGCACATCGGCCTTGATGTCGTACCCCTCCGGCAGTCGCACCGTGATCCGGGTGGTCGCCCCGAGGAAGGCACCCGACATCACCTGGCCGTCGCCCTGCGGATCCGGTGCGATCTCCACCGCCTCCGGACGGACCAGCACATCCACGCCCGCGCCCGCGGGAGCGGCCCCGCCCGTCACCGGCACCCGGCTTCCCAGTGCCTCGGCCGCGTCCGCTGCCGCCATCCGGCCCGGGATCCGGCTCACCGTCCCGACGAACTCGGCGACGAAGGCGGTGACCGGACGGGAGTAGAGCTCCGTGGGCGTGGAGCACTGTTCGACCCGGCCGGCCCGCATCACGGCGACCCGGTCGGCCATCGACAGCGCCTCCTCCTGATCATGCGTCACGAACAGGGTGGTGATGCCGAGTTCCTGCTGCAGTCGACGGATCTCCTCGCGCAGGGTGGTGCGCACCTTGGCGTCCAGCGCCGACAGCGGCTCGTCGAGCAGCAGCACCCGGGGGCGCAGGGCGAGCGCGCGGGCCAGCGCGATCCGCTGCTGCTGTCCGCCGGAGAGCTGGTGCGGGAAGCGCTCGCCCTTGTCGGCCAGGCCCACCAGGTCCAGCAGTTCCGCGGCCCTGGCACGCCGCTGCGCCGTACCGACCTTGCGCATGCGCAGCCCGAACGCGACGTTGTCGAGGGCGCTGAGGTGTGGGAAGAGGCTGTACGACTGGAAGACCATACCGGCGTCGCGCCGGTGGGCCGGCACGCCGGTGACGTCCTCACCGTCGACCAGCACCTCACCGGAATCGGGGTGCTCGAAGCCGGCGAGCATGCGCAGCGCTGTGGTCTTGCCACAACCGGACGGGCCGAGCAGGGCGAGGAGTTCACCCGGCCGGACCGTCAGATCGAGCCCGTCGAGCGCGACGGAGTTCCCGAACTGGCGGCGCAGACCGCAGAACTCGACGGTGGCGGCGCCGGCCTTGGCTGTCTTCTCGTTCTCTGGGGCGGTGAGGGTCATGGCAGTGTCATCCCTTAAGCGGCGGTACGGGAGGGGGCGCGGCGCCCGCCGACGGCGGCCAGGGCGAGCAGCAGCACCCAGGTCACGAGCAGGCTGAGCACGGAGACGGCGACGGACATCTGGGCCTGGGCGCCGGAGATGTCCACGATCCACACGGCAAAGGGCTCGTAGCCCAGCAGGTGGGCGACGGTGAACTCACCGAGCACCAGCGCGAGGGTGAGGAACGAGGCGTTCAGCAGGGCCCCACGCAGGTTCGGCAGCACGGCTCGCACCAGCGCCTGCGGCCAGCTCGCGCCGCAGCTGCGGGCGGCCTCGACGAGGGTGCGCACATCGATGGCCCGCAGTCCGGCGTCCAAGGCCTGATACACGAACGGCAACGCCATCACGACGTAGGCGAGGACGAGCACGAACGGGTAGTTCTCGTTCTGGATCGCCACGATCGTCTGGAAGAGCGGGGTGCGCGAGAGGTACTCGGGCCCCCACTTCAGGACCGTGCTGATCCCGGCGACGAACGCGATCGGCGGGACGACGAGCGGCAGCGAGCAGACGACCGCGACGACGGACCGCAGCTTCGGCGCGCCGAGCCGCAGCGCGACCATGGCAGGGACCATCAGCAGCAGGACGAGGGCGATGGTGGTCGCCGCCAGTTCCAGGGAGAGCAGCAGGCTGGCGGTGAACCCGTCGGCGCCGACGATCTGGCTGTAGGCCTCGAACGTCACATGGCCACCCGAATCGACCGAGAAGACCACGGACGCGGCGAGCGGTACGAGGAAGTACACCGCGGCCGCGGCCAGGACGACAGCTCGCCCGGGCCGGACGCGCATGCGGGAGGAGGTCAGGCGAGCCATCGCGAGCTCCGTCGTTGCAGGGGCAGGTACACGGCCATCACCAGACCCGCGACCACGACCATGTCGAGGCTGAGGGCCAGTGCCACGTTCTCCTGTCCGACGAGGACGTTTCCGGAGAGGGCGTCGGCGATCTGCAGGGTGATCAGCGGGACGGTGCTGCCGACCATCGCGGCCGCGGTGGCGTACGCGGCGAACGCGCTGCCGAAGAGCAGTACGAAGCCGCCGAGCAAGGACGGCGTGAGCACCGGCAGAGCGACGTGACGCCAGTACTGGACGTGGGTGGCGCCGTTGTTCTGCGCGGCCTCACGCCACTGCGAGCGCAGCCCTTCCAGGGCCGGGGTGATGGTGAGGACCATCAGCGGGACGAGGAAGTACAGGTAGACCAGGGTCAGGCCCCAGAAGCTGTACAGGTCCCAGCCCGCGTCCTTCAGACTCAGGCGCCCGGTGAGGACGCCGGAGTTGCCGAGGGTGGCGACGAAGGCGAAGGCGAGCGGTACTCCACCGAAGTTGGCGAGCACGCCCGACGCCGTCAGCACCGCCTCGCGCAGGACGCGGAAGCGCGAGGTCACCACTGCCTGGGCGAGCAGCAGCCCGCCCACCGTGGCGATGGCGGCGGACACGGCGGACAGCTTCACACTGCCGAGCAGCGCGGTCAGATACGCACCCTGCAGGGAGGTGCTCAGATTCGCGCCGCTGTACGAAGCGGCGCCCGTCGCCTGGTCCTTGACGGTGAAGGCGCCGTTCAGCATGGCCAGGGCGGGCAGCCCGAAGGCGATCGCGGTGAAGGCCAGCAGCGGCACGACCGCGAGCCAGCCGGGGGCGCGGCGCCGCCGCTTCGCCGAAGCGGCGGGCGCCACGTCCACGCGCGGGAGGGCGGTGGTCATCCGGAGACGGCCCTTCCCCAGCCCTGCGCGATGACCGTCTTGGCCTTGTTCTGCTGGGCCTCGGACGGGAAGGAAGGCGTGCCCGTGACCGCGGGCAGCTTGGCCGCGGCGGCCTTGTCCAGCGTGCCGGCCTTGTCCATGGCGGTCATCAGGGCCGGGCGGGCGTAACCCTTGAGCCAGAGGTTCTGGCCCTCGGTGCTGTAGAGATACTCCTGCCACAGGCGGGCGGCCGCGGGGTGCGGGGCGTCCTTGTTGATGGCCTGCGAGTAGTACTGGGCGTACTCGCCGTCGCTCGGAACGGCCACCTTCCAGTCCAGGCCCTTGGACTTGAACTCGTCGGCGTACCCGGCGTTCAGGTAGTCCCAGTCGATGCTGATCGGGGTCTCGCCCTTCTCGACGGTGGCCGGGGTCGACTCGACGGGCGTGTAGTTGCCGTTCTTCTTCAGCTTGGCGAAAAAGTCGAGGCCGGGCTGTACGTCGTCGAAGGAGCCGCCGTTCGCGAGCGCTGCCGCGTAGACGCCGCCGAAGGCCGAACCGGACTTGGTGGGGTTGCCGTTGAGCGCGACCTGGCCCTTGTACTGCGGCTTGAGCAGGTCCGCGAAGGTGGTGGGGCAGGTCTTGACCCGCTTGGCGTCGCAGCCGATGGAGACGTAGCCGCCGTAGTCGTTGTACCAGCGGGCTTGCGGGTCCTTCTGCGCCGCCGGTAGGTCCGCGAAGGAGGCCACCTTGTAGGGCGCGAGCAGCCCCTGCTGGGCGGCGCTCAGGGCGAAGGAGCTGCCCAGGTCGAGGACGTCGGGGGCGCGGTCCTGGCCCTTGCGCGTGGTGACGGCGTTGATCTCGTCCTGGCTGCTGCCGTCGGGGTTCTCGACCTCGATCTTGATGCCGTACTTCTTCTGGAAGCCGTCGATGAGGGCGCCGTAGTTGGCCCAGTCGCGGGGCAGCGCGATGGCGTGCAGCGTGCCCTCCTTCTTGGCCGCCGCGACCAGGGCGTCCATGCCTCCCACGTCGGCGGCGGAGGTGGCGGTCGCGGCGCTCTTGCCGTCGCTGGTGGTCGACGCGTTGTCGGGAGCGGCGCCGCAGGCGCTCAGGGCGAGCGCGGCAACAACGGCGAGGCCGCCGCTGAGGACGGTGGTTCTCGGCAGGGACACGGTCACGGCTTCTCCAAAGGAGGCACGAGGAGTACAGAGCACTTGTCTGAACAAGTTGGCCCCAGTACGCCCGGCGTCGATGTCCTGGTCATGAACAACGACAAAACCCTGCACCTTTGTTGCCTGCACATTCACGACCGGACTAGATCACGCTCAGGTCTCGATTAGGCTGTTCGGGCTGTACACAGCAGTCGACCCAGAGGGGAAGCATGACGGCCCGACATGAGGAGATCGCCGACGAACTGCGGCGCGCGATCGACCGCGAGGACTACACCGTCGGCAGTCTGCTGCCCACGGAGACGGACCTCGCGGCCCACTACGGCGTCTCGCGCGGCACGGTCCGCCAAGCCGTCGCGGCCCTCACCGCCGAGGGGCTCATCGGGTCGCGGCAGGGCGCCCGCCGGGTGGTCCTGGCCAGCCGGCGCAGCCAGAGCTTCGCGGAGTTGCGCAGCTTCGCGCAGTGGGCGCGGGCCATGGGCCGGGAGGCGACCGGGCGCGTGGTGGCACAGGCGTACCGTCCGGCGACCAAGGAGGACGCGGTGCGCCTCCATCTGCCCGAGCGGACCCCGGTGTTGCACGTCCTGCGCGTGCGCGGCCTGGACGGCGAGCCCGTCCTGCTGGAGCGGACCGTGTACGCCGACTGGATCTCCCCGGCGGTCGAGTCCATCGAGCCCGACTGCCCCTCCGTCACCCAGCGGCTCTTCGAGGACAGGGGCCTGGTCTTCGCGTACGGCGAGCACATCATCGACGCCGTGGCGGCGGGGGCCCAGGACGCCGAGCTGCTCGGCATCCGCCGCACCAGCCCGCTGCTGCGGGTCCGCCGCGTCACGACCACGCGCGAGGGGCGCCCGGTGGAGTGGTCGGACGACCGCTACCGCTCGGACGCCGTGAGCTTCAGCGTGCACAACTCCATCGGAAACAACGCGCTGGCCCGGAAGACGGCCGAGTGACCGGCCGTGGCCGGCTGGAGGGGTCAGGTCGGCGAACCCGACGAGAACCGGCGCAGCAGAGGTGAGAGGACGAGCACCGATTTGGTGCGCTCCACGAACGGCTCCCCGGCGATCCGCTCCAGCACGCGCTCGAAGTGGCGCATGTCGGAGGCGAAGACCTGGGCGATCGCGTCCGCCTCACCGGTGACGGTGGAGGCGGCCACGACCTCCTGGTAGCGCTCCAGGCCCCGCTGGATGGTCTCCGGCGAGGTGTTGCGCCGGCAGTAGAGCTCGACGAACCCCTCGGTCTCCCAGCCGAGCGCCCCCGGGTCCACCCGGACGGTGAATCCGGTGATGGCGCCGGTCGCGCGCAGCCTGTCCACCCGCCGCTTGACGGCGGGCGCGGACAGGCCGACGAGCTGGCCGATGTCCGCGTAGGAGCGGCGGGCGTCCTCGGCCAGGGCGTGGACGATGCGTTCGTCGAGGTCGTTCAGCAAGGCGAGTGGTTCACTTCTCTGCGGTGAGTGCGGTCGGCGCGGCTCCACGGCGGCCGGCCGTGAGCGGCGGTGGCCATACAGGAAGTAGAACACGAGCCCGACGGCCATCCAGCACCCGATGACCACCCCGCTCAGCTCTCTTCCGGCTCCCCGGCGATCGCCCGCGCCTCGGCCTCGTCCGCCGCGTCGAAGCCCGTCTGCCCGGGGCTGCCGTGGGCCGCCGCCTGAGCGTCGATCCAGCGGGTGTGGGCCTCCCAGGCCGCCTGCTTGCTGGTACCGAGCGCGGCGCCGATCTGCGCCCAGGACGCCCCTGCCTCGCGTGCGGCACGCACGGTGAGCTGACGCCCGTACGCCGCCTTGCGGGCCACGACCTCGCTCAGCGCCAGCAGCTCCAGCAGCTCGCCCCGGTCCGGCGCCCCGGCGTCGCTCCCGGCCCCGGCGAGCGACTCGCGGATGCGCAGATCCTCCAACCGGGCCACGGCGGTCACCAGCGTGTACTGAGACTCGATGCTCTGGGGTGTGGTCATGCTCCCAGAATCGCGTCAAGGCAGCTTGACGTCAAGGCGACCTGACGGAAGCTCTCGACGGGGAAGCCAGGGCGGGGAGCCGGGCCGCACGCGTCCTGGTTTCCGCAGGGACACGGGATCGGCCCCCGCTCTCCCGGCGACGGGACAACGGGGGCCGGACGAAGCCGAACGAAAGGGAGCCGTCTCAGTTCCAGCTGGCGTGCAGCGGCTCGCCCTCCGCATAGCCCGCCGCGCTCTGGATGCCCACGACGGCGCGCTCGGCGAACTCCTCGAGGGAGCCTGCGCCCGCGTAGGTGCAGGACGAGCGGACGCCCGCGATGATCGAGTCGATCAGGTCCTCGACGCCCGGGCGCGCCGGATCCAGGAACATGCGGGAGGTCGAGATGCCCTCCTCGAACAAGGCCTTTCGGGCACGGTCGTACGCCGACTCGTCCGACGTGCGCTTGCGCACCGCGCGGGCCGACGCCATGCCGAAGGACTCCTTGTAGAGGCGGCCGTTCGCGTCCTGCTGCAGGTCACCCGGGGACTCGTAGGTGCCCGCGAACCAGGAGCCGATCATCACGTTGGACGCGCCCGCGGCCAGCGCCATCGCGACGTCGCGGGGATGGCGGACGCCACCGTCGGCCCACACGTGTTTGCCGTACTTCTTCGCCTCGGCCGCGCACTCCAGGACAGCGGAGAACTGCGGCCGGCCGACGCCGGTCATCATGCGCGTGGTGCACATGGCGCCGGGGCCGACGCCGACCTTGACGATGTCCGCGCCCGCCTCGATCAGGTCACGCACGCCCTCGGCGGCGACGACATTGCCCGCCACGATGGGTACCTGCGGGTCCACCGCCCGAACGGTCCTGATGGCGCTGATCATCGATTCCTGGTGACCGTGCGCGGTGTCGATGACGAGCGTGTCGACCCCCGCGTCGAGCAGCTGCTTGGCCTTGCCCGCGACGTTGCCGTTGATGCCGACGGCGGCGGCGATGCGCAACCTGCCGCCCGCGTCGGTGGCCGGCGTGTAGAGCGTGGCGCGCAGGGCGCCCTTGCGGGTGAGGATCCCGGCGAGCCTGCCGTCCTTGTCGACGGCGGGCGCATAGCGGCGGTTTGCGGCGTCGAGGGTGTTGAAGGCCTCACGCGGATCGATGCCGGCGTCCAGGAGCAGCAGGTCCTTGGACATGACCACTTCGAGCTGGGTGAAGCGGTCCACGCCCGAGAGGTCCGCGTCCGTGACCACGCCGATCGGCCGGTGCTCCTCGTCCACGACCACACCGGCGTTGTGCGCGCGCTTCGGCAGGAGCGCGAGGGCGTCGGCGACGGTCTGGTGCGGGGCCAGCACGATCGGGGTGTCCAGCACCAGATGCCGGCTCTTGACCCAGGAGATGACCTCGGTGACCACGTCGATCGGGATGTCCTGCGGAATGACGACCAGACCACCGCGACGGGCCACCGTCTCCGCCATGCGGCGTCCGGCGATCGCCGTCATGTTGGCGACGACCAGCGGGATGGTGGTACCCGTACCGTCCGGGGAGGCGAGGTCCACGCCCTGACGGGAGCCGACCGCGGACCGGCTCGGCACCATGAAGACGTCGTCGTACGTCAGGTCGTACGAAGGCTCGATGTCATTGAGGAAACGCACGTGCTGCACATCCCGGTCGATCAGAGTCGGCCCCCTGACAGGTCAGCCAGGGGGAAGAGCACGTACTTCATTGTCCCATGTCAATGGGTATGCCTTCGTTGCACAGATCATCCAGGCAGGTCAACCGGGTTTTCGTGGGATCCTCCAAGGGCGAGGGCGACGGACAGCCCCGGTGTCCGCTCCACCGCCTCGGAGAACACCTCCCGGGCGACGCCCCACTCCTCGGGCCGCACCGTCGCGTACCGCTGCCAACCCCGTACGACGAGGAGCAGGCCCCTTTCGACGGCGGCGGACGGCCAGACGGTGCGGTCGTTGAGCGAGTCGGCGAGCGCGTCCCAGTTCCGGCCGAACCACTCCGGCAGGCCGAGGGCGTACGCGATCCGCTCCATGAACGCGGCCTTGTCGTCCACCCCGTCCAGATCCAGCGTGACCACGAGCCGGTCCGCAAGGTCGTCGGTCATATCGGTACCGCCCTGATCGAGTTGTGGTGATCGTCGGTGGAGCAGCCCGGCGGGCACACGAGGGGCGCGCTCGCGACATGGCAGGGGCATGCCAGTCGCGCGCCTCCGGGACGCCTCAGCCGGCGTGGCGAGTCCGCCCGCGCTCAGCCCGTCCGGCCGCCGCGCGCCCATGGTCTCGCACCGCCGGCGCGCCCCTTCGTCCCACTCCCCTCCGCCACGGTCGCCACCGCGCGTCCGGTCGTCAGGGCCCGTCCGGGTCCGCCCGGTTCAGGGCCGGCTTCGGGGTCGGACCCGCGGCCATGAGGTAGTCCGCCGCCGACGTGTCCGTCACCAGGCTCGTGACCAGTCCGGACCGGAGCACCGCGTCGATCGCGGCCGCCTTCCGCTGCCCACCGGCGATCGCGACGACCTCGGGGATACGACGCAACTGGTCCGCCTTGACGGTGATGCACCGTTCCCCCAGGTCCCGTCCGACCCGGCGTCCCTCGGCATCGAAGAGGTGGGCGGACATCTCGGCGGCGACACCGAGGGACGCATAGTGTGCGCGCTCCTCGTCGCTCAGCATGTCGTGCACCGTCGAGATGCCCGGCTCCCAGGAGCCGATGGAGACACAGGCGACCGTGACCTTGTCGAAGTACTCGAAGGCCCGGGCGATCCCCGTCTGGTTGCGCAGCGCGGCCGCGGTCGCGGCGTCCGGCAGCAGCATCGGCGCGTAGATGGGGTGGGCGTCGCCGCCCGCGACCTGGGCGGCGCGGCGGACGGCCTCCACCGAACCGCGCTCGGCGGTCCCGGCGTCGTACACGCCCGTCAGCTGCACCACCGTGCACGGCGGCAGCCGGTCCAGGGCGGCCGCCATGTGGATGGTCGAGCGGCCCCAGGCCAGACCCAGCACATCGCCCTCGGTCACCAGTTCGCCGAGCAGGTCGGCTGCCACCTCACCGAGGTTCTCGGGGTCGGGCGACTCCTCGGCCTCGGCCGGGGACTCGACCACGACGGCGTGTCTGAGGCCGTACCGGGCGCGCAGCGCGTCGGAGCGCTCGGCGTCCAGCTCGGCGGGAACACGGATCTCGATCCGCACGAGATCCCGTTCGAGGGCGGTCTCGAGAACCCGGGCCACCTTGAAGCGGCTGACGCCGAACTCCTCCGCGATCTGGATCTTGGACTTGCCCTCGAGATAGAAGCGACGGGCCATAGCCGCCGCCTGCACCAGCTCAGCGGGTCCCATCCGCATGGCTGACCGGCCCGCCGACATACCCGACACGGCCATCTCCTCACTGCCGTTCACACTCTGCGTTCGCCGTTCATCCTTGCAGATCCGGTGTACTTGATCAGCCGGGACGGTCGGCGTTCAGGTTCCGTTGGTTCAGTCGTCGCACGCCCATGACGCTTGGGCGATCGCCCGCTCTGCCTGGGTGCGCAATGCACGTACTGCGGCGGCCGGATCGGACGCCCCGTACACGGCCGAACCGGCCACGAAGACGTCCGCTCCGGCCTCCGCGCACTGTTCGATGGTGGAGGCCGAGACACCGCCGTCCACCTGCAGCCAGAGCTCGAGGCCGTGCTTGCTGATGAGCTCTCGGGTGCGGCGGATCTTCGGCAGCATGATGTCCAGGAACGCCTGACCACCGAAGCCGGGCTCGACCGTCATGATCAACAGCATGTCCAGCTCGGGCAGCAGGTCCTCGTACGGCTCGATGGGGGTCGCGGGCTTGAGGGCCATGGAGGCCCGGGCACCCTTGGCCCGGATCTCGCGGGCGAGCCGCACGGGAGCGGCTGCCGCCTCGACGTGGAAGGTGACCGATCCGGCACCCGCTTCGACGTACTGAGGCGCCCAGCGATCGGCATCCTCGATCATCAGGTGGCAGTCCAGCGGTGTGTCCGTCGTCCGGGCCAGGGCCTCTACGACCGGCGTGCCGAGCGTGAGATTCGGGACGAAGTGGTTGTCCATCACGTCGACGTGGAGCCAGTCGGCCCCGTCCACGGCCTTCACCTCCTCGGCGAGGCGGGAGAAGTCGGCGGACAGGATGCTGGGGTTGATCTGCACGGCCATGACCCAAGACTGCCATGCTCGGCGCCGCTTGTTGCGGGCGGTCCGCCTGCCGGACCCCCAGCCGCGGGGGGCACGCGGTCACGGCTGCCGGCCCGAGGGTGCCCGGGGACCGTCGGCCCGCCCGGGAGAAGCCGCGTCAGGGGGCGCCGACGCCGGTGAGGAACGTGTCCACGACCAGGTCGGCCGCCTGCAGGGGCTCCACTTCGGGGAACTGATGGGCGACGCTGTCCACCAGCTGATCGAGGACTGCTCGCGCCCAGTGGAGCGGGACACCGGGGCGCAGGAAGCCTTCATCGACCGCACGCCGGAGAAAGGCGTCCAACCGCGCGCTCAGCTCCTGACGCCGGCTGTTCGCGTCGGGGTTCTCCCGCATCATGCGGCGCGTGTCGACGGGCCAGTCCCGGCTGACGGGGATGATCCTCTCCACATAGCGGTGCAGTGCGACGGCGACAGGTGCCTCCGCGAGCCGGGCCTCGTCGAGGACGCACTCAGAGGCGTCGAGCTTTGCCTGGAAGACCGCGCCGAGGAGGGCTTCGCGCGTGGCGAAGCGGCGATGCGCGGTGGTGCGGTGGTGCGGTGGTGCGGTCGACCCCGGCCTCGTGGGGGATGGCCGACAGCGAGGTTCGGTGGTTCCTGGGTGGCGCCCAGCAGCCCTGACCTGCTGGAGATCCGCTCTCCGCACGACCGGTCCGTTCTCGGCCGCGTGGCTCAGGCGGCCGTGGCGGACGTGGACGCCGCCGTGGCCGCGGCGCGCGAGGCGTTCGACCACGGGCCGTGGCCCCACACCGACCCCAAGGAGCGGCAGGAGGTGATCCGGCGGCTCAACGCGCTGCGTGAGGCCCGCGCCGACGAGATCGCCGCCGCCGTCTCCGCCGAGAACGGTTCGGCGCTCTGGTTCACCAAGGCGGGCCAGCCGTTCCTGACCCGCCAGGTCAACGCCTATCTCAAGGCGGCCGAGGAGTTCGGCTGGGAGGAGGTGGTGGAGCCCTCGGATCCATCGGTGGCCTTCGACACCGTCGTCAGGCGTGAGCCGATCGGTGTCGTCGCCGCGGTCATCCCCTGGAACTCTCCCTTCTCCGCGGCCATGGCGAAACTGACGCCGGCCCTGCTGGCCGGCAACACCGTGGTACTCAAGGCCTCTCCGGAGAACTCGCTCGGCATGATGATCCTCGCGGACCTGTTCCACGAGGCCGGGCTGCCCGAGGGAACCCTCAGCATACTGCCGGCCGACCGGGAGACCAGTGAGTACCTGGTCTCGCACCCGGACGTCGACAAGATCTCTTTCACCGGGTCGACCCGGGCCGGCCGCCGTATCGCCTCGATCGCCGGCGAGCAGCTCAAGCGTGTCGGCCTCGAGCTGGGCGGCAAGTCCGCCGCCATCGTCCTGGAGGACGCCGACCTCCCGTCCGTCGTGCAGGGGCTGCGTTTCGGTTCCCTGGGCAACAACGGGGAGGCCTGCATCCTGCAGACCCGCATCCTCGCCCCGCGCAGCCGCTACGACGAGATCGTCGCCGCGCTGACGGAGATGGTGGAGTCCCTGAAGGTCGGGGACCCGTCCGAGCAGGACACCTTCATCGGCCCCATGATCCGCCCCGACCAGCAGCAGCGCGTGATCGAGTACATCAGGCTGGGCATCGAGGAGGGCGCCCGCCTGGTGACGGGAGGTCCGCACGTCCCCGAAGGCCTGGGGAAGGGCAACTACGTCACTCCGACGCTGTTCGCCGAAGTCGACACCAGCATGCGCATCGCCCAGGAGGAGATCTTCGGCCCGGTTCTCGCCGTCATCGCCTACGACGACGAGGACGACGCGGTACGCATCGCCAACGACTCGGACTACGGTCTGTCGGGGGGCGTCTGGTCAGCGAACCCCGAGCGCGCCCTCGACGTCGCCCGCCGGCTCCGCACCGGAACCGTCACCCTCAACGGTTCACCGATGAGCTTCGACGGCCCGTTCGGCGGCTACAAGGCGAGTGGGGTCGGCCGTGAGTACGGGGCGGTCGGCCTGACCGGGTACGTCGAGCACAAGACGATCACCCGAAACCGGTAGGCCCGCCGGCCGCGCCTACCCTCGGGAAGTCCAGGGCCAAGGCACCCCGCCCAGGGGGCACCCGTTCCGGGAACGCTCGCGGGCATCGACCGGGCTCAGACGCCGGGGCGAGTGGGCAAGAACGATGGCAGGCATACGGCGGACCGGCCCCGAAAGGTTCCACGACGCCCACGAGCTCACAAGCGGACCCCATGGCAGGGAACGCAGGCCGGGGCGGGCCCCGCGCGACCTGGCCATCGGCGCCCTCCACCTGACCGGCTGCGACGCCGTCGCCCACGAGGGCGTGCCCGAGGAGGTCAGGCGGTCCGGCGGATGAGCGCCAGATACATGGCGTCGGTGCCATGCAGATGCGGCCACAGCTGTACGTCGGGACCGTCGCCGAGCGCCGGCACACCCGGCAGCAGCGGGCGGGCGTCGACGAGTTCGGTGTCCCGGTGCTGCTTCAGCACGTCGTCGACCACCGCACGGGTCTCGGCGAGATGGGGCGAGCAGGTGGCGTAGCCGACGACGCCCCCGACGCGCACTGACTCCAATGCCGTGGTCAGCAGGGCGCGCTGGACCGGCGCGAAACCGTCCAGGTCCTCGGGGCGGCGCCGCCACCGGGCCTCGGGACGACGGCGCAGCGCACCGAGCCCGGTGCACGGCACGTCCACCAGCACGCGGTCGAAACTGCCGGCCCGCCACGGCGGGCGGGTCCCGTCGGCGGCGATGACCTGGTAGGGGCCGGGATTCCCGTCGAGTGCCTTCGCCACCAGACCGGCCCGATGCGGCTGCTTCTCGGAGGCCAGCAGTACGGCTCCGCGCTCGGCGGCGAGCGCCGCGAGCAGCGCCGCCTTGCCGCCGGGCCCCGCGCACCCGTCGAGCCATCTCTTGTCGGGTCCGTCCAAGGGCGCGTTCGCGACGGCCAGGGCGACGAGCTGGCTGCCCTCGTCCTGAACGCCGGCACGGCCTTCCCGTACGGCCTCGACGGCACCGGGCTCGCCGCCCTCGCTGAGCCGGACGGCGTACGGCGACCATCGGCCCGGTACCGCGGCCTCCTCGCGCAGCAGTTCCTCGGTGGTGGCGCGGCCGGGACGGGCGACGAGCGTGACCTCGGGCCGCTCGTTGTCGGCTTCCAGGAGGTCCTCGATGCCGGCGCGGCCGCCGCCGAGAGAGTCCCACAGAGCGGAGACGACCCAGCGCGGGTGCGAGTGCACGACCGCGAGGTGGTCCTCGGGATCCTCGTCGTACGGCGGTGCCACCCGCTCCACCCAGCCGTCGAGATCGTCCTGGGCGACCTTGCGCAGCACGGCGTTGACGAACTTGGCCCGTCCGTCGCCGAGTACGACCCGGGCGAGTTCGACGGTGGCCGACACCGCGGCGTGGGACGGGATCCGCGTCCCGAGCAGCTGATGGGCACCAAGGCTCAGCACGTCGAGCACGGGCGGATCGACGTCACGCAGCGGCCGGTCGACGCAGTCTGCGAGGATGGCGTCGTACGTCCCCTGGCGGCGCAGCGTCCCGTAGACCAGCTCTGTGGTGAGGGCCGCGTCCCGTGCGTCGAAATCGCCCTTCTCGCGGGCCCTGCGCAACAGCGGCGGCAGCACGAGGTTCGCGTACGCGTCCCGCTCCTCGACGGCGCGCAGCGCATCGAAGGCGAGGATGCGGACAGGGTCCTTCTTGGGCCGGCGATAGGGCTTGCGGGGACGACGGGACTGGTCGCTCACGAAAAGGTGCTCCGGGTGTGGGATGACGTGCGTGTCCCAGCCTACGTCCGTGCGGGTCGGGCGGTTCGGGGAGGTCAGTCGCCGAGGCTCTCCCCGTTGCCGATCCGCACCCCACGCGCCCAGTCGGCGGCCCGCATGGGCTTCTTGCCCTGGGCCTGCACCCACATCAGCTCGACGGCGTACGAGCCGGTGCCGACATACACGTCGTTCTTGCCGACGGACAGCTGCCCGGGGGCGAGATCCGTCCGCTCCGGCACGGGTGCGACCTGGATGAGCTTCAGCCGCTCGCCGCGGAAGGCGGTCCAGGCGCCGGGCACGGGCGTGCAGGCCCGGACCATGCGGTCCACCCGGAGTGCGGGCGCGGACCAGTCGACGTGCGCGTCCTCGACGGTGATCTTCGGAGCGAGGGTGACGCCCTCGGTGGGCTGCGGCACGGCCTTCAGCGTGCCGTCCTCGATGCCGTCCATGGTGGCCTCGAGCAGTCCCGCACCGGCGAAGGCGAGGCGGGTGAGGAGGTCCCCGCTGGTGTCGGTGGGCCGGATCTGCTCCGTGATGGTGCCGTAGACGGGCCCGGAGTCGAGCCCCTCCTCGATGAGGAAGGTGGAGGCACCGGTGATCGCGTCGCCCGCCAGGACCGAGTGCTGCACGGGGGCGGCGCCGCGCCAGGCGGGAAGCAGGGAGAAGTGCAGGTTGACCCAGCCGTGGGCGGGGACGTCGAGGGCGACACGCGGCAGCAGCGCACCGTAGGCGACCACCGGGCAGCAGTCGGGCGCGATCTCCCGCAGTCGGGCGAGGAAGTCCTCCTCCCGGGGCCTGTTCGGCTTGAGGACCTCGATCCCTGCCTCCTCCGCCCGCTCGGCGACGGGACTGGCGACGAGCCTGCGCCCACGTCCCGCCGGTGCGTCGGGCCGCGTGACGACGGCGGCGACCTCGTGCCTCCCGGACGCGAGCAGCGCGTCCAGTGCGGGAACAGCCACCTCGGGGGTACCTGCGAAGACAAGCCTCATAAGTGGATGACGGCCTCTCGGGCGGGAGCTCTGACGGACCCTCACGCCTCCGGCTGCGCCGTGGCGGGCGGTCGACGCACCAGTCTATGGGGCCCGCGCGCCGGGGACGCTTCGGCCACCCACGACGCACGGCGAACGCGTCATGTAGCGCACACCACTCCTGGGGGCGTACGCATATGCCCTTACGCCCCCGCCCCGTGACCACAGACCCGTAAACGCGTTGGTCAAGAAAGAGTTGACCACAGCGGGCCGCGTCGGCGGCCCGACCCTTTTCAACGCCGGTTCGAGAGGCTTGTTCATGGCCGACCACGCAACCCACGACGCCCAGGCCCGGGCCAGCCTGCACTTGCTGGTGCGGGACATCGAGCGGGTCCGCCGGCAGGTGGACGCACTGCGCACCCTCACCGCCCAACTGGGCAACGTCTACCGCCCGCGCCGCTCCGGCCCGTCCACGGGCTTCGTCGTCTACGGGCGCGCCCCCGCCCCGACCGTCCGTCTCGCCCAGGAGTTGCGGGACAGTGTCGAGACCCTGGTCACGGCGGCCGTGGACTTCGACCGTTCACTCGGTTTCTCGTGGGACGCCGTGGGCTCCGCACTCGGCGTCACCAAGCAGGCGGTGCACCGTCGTTACGGCGCCCGCCGCGCCGCCGCTCAGGCGCCCGCCGAGACCGAACGCGCACCGGAACCGTCCGGCAGTCGCACCCTCAACGTGAGCGGGGCCATGCCCACGGTCCCCGCGGCCCGCTCCATGCCGTCACAGGCGCCGGCGGGCACCCCCGCCTTCCGCGACGAGGTCAGGCCGACGGCCTTTCCGGGCCCGCGCAACGGCTGAGCCGCCGAATCCCCCGCCTCCCCTCGCCACCGGGAGGCGGCTGCATGACGACGCCCGCACACCGGCCTGCGGGCACCATGCCTGCGGCCTACCTGCCCGCCGAGGCCCTGTGGCACGAAGGGCGACGCGTCGGCTGCCGCCTTCGGCCCTCGGGGACTCCGCATCGTCCCTCGGCCGCCCTTCACCCGATGTCGGGCGGGTCGATCTGGATGCGTACCGTCTCGCCACCCCCGCCACGTGCGGTCCGGGCGGCCAGCGCGGTCTTCAACGCGGAGGCCAGCGCGGCCCCGCTCCCCGGCGGCACCCGGACGAGCGCCCGCTCCCACCGCTCCCCCGGCGGCGGCCCGCCGGCCCGGCGTGGCCGCCCGGCCTCGGTGACCGGCAGCGGTACGGGCCCCAGCACCTCGGCGTCCGGCGGGAGTCGGGCCCCGACGAGGAAACCGGTCACGGCGTCGGCCGGACCCGACACGGCCGCCATCCGTGACACCGGCGGAAAGCCCAGCTCGGCCCGCTCGGCGAGCTCCCGTACCGCGTGCCCGACGGGATCCCAGCGCACAAGCGCCTGCACGGGCCGCAGCGTCGGCTCGGCGACGACCACGACCCTGCCGCCGGCCGGCTGCGGTCGTACGAGCGCGCTGGCACCGATCCATCGCCGCAGCGCGTCCTCTCCCGCCCGCAGATCGGGACGGCCGAGCATGGCCCATCCGTCGAGGAGCAGCGCCGCCGCATACCCGCCCTCGGCGACCGGCTCGGCCCCCGGCGTGCTGACGACCAGGGCGGGTGTGCCCGGCACCGTGTCCAGTACCTGCTCGCGTCCGGAGGTACGCACCGCGACGGCCGGAAACGCCCGGCCCAGCTCCTCGGCGGTCCGCCGCGCCCCCACTATCCGCGCCCGCAGCCGGAACCCGCCGCACTCCGGACAGTGCCAGTCGGTCTCCTGCCGCCCGCACCACCCGCACCGCAGCTCTCCCGCGTCCTGCGCGGACAGCGGCCCGGCGCAGTGCCGGCACCGGGCGGGCGCGCGGCACTGCGCGCAGGCCATGCGGGGCACATAACCGCGTCGGGGAACCTGTACCAGCACAGGCCCGTGCCGCAGGCCGTCCCGTACGACCTCCCAGGCGAGCGTCGGCAGACGCGCCGCCCTGGCGGCCTCGTCCCGCGCGAGGTCTCCGTCCCCCACGGTCCGTACCAGCGGCGCGGCGGCCCGCACCTGCTCGCGGTCGGCGACGAGCGGCGCGGCCCATCCGCTCTCCACGAGCTGGGCGGCCTCGACAGTGCAGCTCCAACTACCCAGCAGAAACCCACACTTGTCACGCGAGGCGCGAAGCTCCAGCACCTCGCGGACATGTGGGAAGGGAGCGTTGTCGTCGCTGTGACCGGCATCCCCGTCGTCCCAGACGACGACCAGCCCGAGGTCGCGTACCGGAGCGAACATGGCTGCCCGTGTCCCGACGACGGCTCGCACCGCACCGCGGCGTACGGCGAGCCATTCCCGGTACCGCCGCTCCTGCCCGGCGTCTGCGGTCAGGAGCGCATGCCGGCCGTCGCCCATCAGCGCCCGGAGCGCCGCGTCCACCCGCGCGGCGGGCCGCCCGGCCGGTACGACGACCAGTGCACCGCGGCCGGAAGCGAGCGTCGCCTGCACGGCGCGGGCGATCTCCTCCGCCCACTGCGGGCCGGGCAGAGCCGTCCAGACGGCCCGGGGCGCGTCGCCGGAGGCCAGCGACCGCAGGAAGTCCGTACCCCGCCCGTACCTCCGCCAGGACCCGGGGTCGGGCGCGGGCGGTGGCGCGGGAGGCGCGCCCATCGGGGTGGCCTCGGCCCGGGCGTGCCGCGGGGGGACTGCGAGCTGGAGCACATCGGCGAGACTGCCCGCGTAGCGGTCGGCGACGGCGCGGGCGAGCCCGAGCAGCTCGGGCGAAAGGACGGGCTCGGGCGACACGACCTGCGCCAGTGCCGCGAGGGGCCCCGTGTAGTCGGACTCGGCCACGCGCTCGACGAGGAACCCGTCGATGAGGCCACCGCCCTCACGTCGCCCCTCGCGCACGGTGCGCCCGCCGGCCCCGAACCGCACCCGCACCCGCACCCCGGGCTGAGCCACCGCATCGAGTTCCTCGGGCACCGCGTAGTCGAAGTAGCGGTCCAGATGCAGCACGCCCTTGTCCACCAGCACGCGTGCGACGGGCAGCTCCTTGGCCGGCGCGGCCCCCCGCCACGTCCGTGGCTTGGCCCTGGGCGCCTTGGCCTTCCGCACGGCCTCACGCAGCAGCGCAAGCTGCTCCGGCGGCGCGGCCTCTCCCCCGCCCGCCGGCTGCTGCCCGTTCCCGCTGCTCACGCTTGCATTCTTACCAAAAGCCACTGACACCGGCGCGGGCCCGAGGCCCCCGGGCACCTCGCCAACGGCAGGCGGGCACCGTACGCGGCAGGAGGCATCCCCGACGGTCATGTGCGACGCGCCGAGGCCCGGACCCCCGAAAGGGTGCCGGGCCTCGTGGCACGCGTGGGTGCGATGGGCTTACAGGCCCACCGCCGCCCGCAGGGCGTCCACCCGGTCGGTGCGCTCCCAGGTGAAGTCGGGGAGCTCGCGGCCGAAGTGGCCGTACGCCGCCGTCTGGGCGTAGATCGGGCGCAGCAGGTCGAGGGCACGGATGATCGCGGCCGGACGGAGGTCGAAGACCTCCTCGATCGCCTTCTCGATCTTCTCGGCGTCGACCTTGGCCGTGCCGAAGGTCTCCACGAACAGACCGACCGGCTCGGCCTTGCCGATCGCGTACGCGACCTGGACCTCGCAGCGCGAGGCAAGGCCGGCGGCCACCACGTTCTTGGCGACCCAGCGCATCGCGTACGCCGCCGAACGGTCCACCTTCGACGGGTCCTTGCCGGAGAAGGCACCACCGCCGTGACGGGCCATGCCGCCGTAGGTATCGATGATGATCTTGCGGCCGGTGAGGCCGGCGTCGCCCATCGGGCCACCGATCTCGAAGCGGCCGGTGGGGTTGACCAGCAGGCGGTAGCCGTCCGTGTCCAGCTTGATGCCTTCGTCGATCAGCACCTTGAGCTCCGGCTCGACCACGAACTCGCGGATATCGGGGGCCAGCAGGGAGTCCAGGTCGATGTCGCTCGCGTGCTGCGAGGAGATGACCACAGTGTCCAGGCGGACCGCCTTGTCGCCGTCGTACTCGATGGTGACCTGGGTCTTTCCGTCGGGGCGCAGATACGGGATCGTGCCGTTCTTGCGGACGTCGGACAGCCGCTTGGACAGGCGGTGCGCCAGGAAGACCGGCAGCGGCATCAGGGTGGGCGTCTCGTCCGACGCGTAACCAAACATCAGACCCTGGTCACCGGCGCCTTGGCGGTCCAGCTCGTCGTCGTCGCCCTCGACACGGGACTCGTACGCCGTGTCCACACCCTGCGCGATGTCCGGGGACTGCGCGCCGATCGACACCGAGACACCGCAGGAGGCGCCGTCGAAGCCCTTCTTCGAGGAGTCGTAACCGATCTCGAGGATCTTGTTGCGGACCAGCGTCGCGATGTCGGCGTAGGCCTTCGTGGTGACCTCGCCGGCCACGTGCACCAGACCGGTGGTGATCAGCGTCTCCACGGCGACCCGGGACGTGGGGTCCTCGCGCAGGAGCGCATCGAGAATGGTGTCGCTGATCTGGTCAGCGATCTTGTCGGGGTGGCCCTCGGTCACGGACTCCGAGGTGAACAGGCGACGGGACACAACGCTCCCTGTGGTTGCAGCGGCTGCTGGCTGATCATTGGCGGACGGAACGGGGGCTGCGCCCGGCGTCGTCCGGGGACAGTTTATCGGTCGCGCCCGGCCACCGGCCCACGCGTCTCGCCTCTTGGGAGCGCTGTGACCTGCGGCACGGGCATTCTGCCCAATGCCCCGCGCTCTTTTCCAGGGTCGCCACGCGTGAATGTCCGGGCCCGCCGAAGAGTCAGGGCGTGCGGGAAGCGCTCAGGCCAGGCGGGGGGCCACAAGATCCCAGACGGTCTCGGCCAGCGCTTCCTTCGGGCCGTACGGCACCGGGGTCTCACTGCCGTCGGAGCCCAGCACGACCGCCTCGTTCTCCTCGGAGCCGAAGGTCTTGCGCTCGCCCACCTCGTTCACCACGAGCAGGTCGCAGCCCTTGCGCTCCAGCTTCTTGCGGCCGTTCGCCAGCACGTCGTCCGTCTCTGCGGCAAAGCCGACGATCACCTGGCCCGGACGGGCGCGGTCGGCCGAGATCTCGGCGAGAATGTCCGGATTCCTGACCAGGACGATGGGCTCCGGCTCTTGGTCGTCCTTCTTCTTGATCTTCCCCGAGGCGTATGTCGCCGGGCGGAAGTCCGCGACCGCCGCCGCCATCACCACGGCATCCGCGTCCGCGGCCGCCTTCAGCACCGCCTCGCGCAACTGCACCGCCGTGCCCACCTGCACGACGTCGACTCCGGCCGGGTCGGGCAGGCCCGTGTTGGCGGCGATCAGGGTGACGCGGGCGCCCCGGGCCGCGGCCGTACGGGCCAGGGCGTAGCCCTGCTTGCCCGAGGAGCGGTTGCCGAGGAAGCGGACGGGGTCGAGCGGCTCGCGGGTACCGCCCCCGCTGACCACGACGTGGCGGCCCGCGAGGTCGGGCTCGGCCACGCCCCGGGCCAGCACCCGGCGGCAGGCCTCGAAGATCTCGGCGGGATCGGGCAGCCGGCCCTTGCCCGTGTCGACCCCGGTCAGCCGGCCCACAGCGGGCTCGAGCACCACGGCACCGCGGCGCCGCAGCGTCGCCACGTTCTCCTGGGTGGCCGCGTGCTCCCACATCTCCATATGCATCGCCGGCGCGAAGACGACCGGACAGCGGGCGGTGAGGAGTGCGTTGGTCAGGAGGTCGTCCGCCAGGCCATGGGCCGCCTTGGCCAGCACGTCGGCCGTCGCCGGAGCCACGATCACCAGGTCGGCGTGCTGGCCGATGCGGACGTGCGGGACCTCGTGCACATCGTCCCAGACCTCGGTCGAGACGGGATTGCCGGACAGCGCGGACCAGGTGGCTGCGCCGACGAAGTGCAGCGCCGAGGCGGTCGGCACGACTTTGACGTCATGTCCCGACTCGGTGAATCTGCGCAGCAGCTCGCACGCCTTGTACGCGGCGATGCCGCCGCTGACCCCCAGAACGACCTTCGGCTTGTCCATCGGTCCTCTCCGCACTCGACACCCGTACGCCGCGACTCACAGGCGTACGCCATCCATGACACACCACAGGCCCGGCAGCGCTGCTGTCGGGCCTGTGGAAACCTACTGCGGTCCGCAGATAGACATACTGCTGAACGTACTGCGCCTACTTACTGCGCGGGGCCTTCGATGGCCTCGGAGGTCAGCAGACCCGCGTTGATCTCGCGCAGGGCGATCGAGAGCGGCTTCTCGTGGACGTGGGTGTCGACGAGAGGACCGACGTACTCGAGGAGGCCCTCGCCGAGCTGCGAGTAGTACGCGTTGATCTGGCGGGCCCGCTTGGCCGCGTAGATCACGAGGCTGTACTTCGAGTCCGTGGCCTCGAGGAGCTCGTCGATCGGCGGGTTGATGATGCCCTCGGGCGCGGTGATGGAAGAGGACACGCTCTGCCTTCCGAAAGATGGGAAAGATCAGACCTGATCACACAACCCTGATCACACAACGTTTATCAAGGCTAGCAGCTCGCGCGCCACATCCTCGACCGAGGTGTTGACCAGGGTCATATCGAACTCGGGCTCGGCCGCCAGCTCGATCTTGGCCGCCTCCAGACGGCGCTCGATCACCGCCGGCGGCTCGGTGCCCCGTCCGGTGAGCCTGCGCACGAGCTCCTCCCAGGAGGGGGGAGCCAGGAACACGAGCCGGCCCTCGGGCATGGACTCCCGGACCTGCCGGGCGCCCTGGAGGTCGATCTCCAGCAGCACCGGCACACCGGCCTCCAGGTGCTCCAGCACGGCCGCCCGGGGCGTGCCGTAGCGGTTGCCGGCGAACTCGGCCCACTCCAGCAGCTCACCGTTGGCGATCAGCTTGTCCATCTCTTCGTCGGTGACGAAGAAGTAGTGGACTCCGTGCCGCTCACCGGGGCGGGGCCTGCGGGTCGTCGCCGACACCGAGAGCCAGACCTCGGGATGTTCCTGGCGCATGTGGGCGACGACCGTGCTCTTGCCCACCCCGGAGGGGCCGGAGAGCACGGTCAGCCGCGGACGTTCACTCATGCAGCGATTATTCCAGCAATCCCGGTGTGTCCCGGACTCAGCTGGCGGCGCCGCCGAACTCGCGCTCCAGGGAGGCGATCTGGTTGGAACCGAGGCCACGCACGCGACGGCTCTCGGAGATCCCCAGTCGCTCCATGATCTGCTTGGCGCGGACCTTGCCCACGCCGGGCAGCGACTCGAGGAGGGCGGAGACCTTCATCTTGCCGATGACGTCGTTCTCCTGGCCCTGCTTGATGACCTCGTGCAGAGAGGCGCCGGAGTGCTTGAGTCGATTCTTGACCTCGGCCCGCTCCCGGCGAGCCGCGGCGGCCTTTTCGAGCGCGGCTGCGCGCTGTTCAGGGGTAAGGGGCGGAAGAGCCACGCCTACGTCACCTCGGATGTCGAACTGTCGGATACGGACCGGTGAGGAACCTAGTCGCCCCACACCTGACGAGCCACGAGCAACACGCTTGCCCGTTCACTCACGTCGGAGACTAGCGGTCAAGTGCGCCGGAGTCAGCGAGAACAGCGGAAAAGTCCTGGTCAGCCTCTATCGAGCCAGACTTTTCAGACATATTGCCCAGGATTTGAGGATGTATTCAGACTCAGGCCCTCCTCGAGACCCTCATCGGAGGGCTCATCCGATGGCCGTGCGGGGTTCAGGTGGCCGTCACCGCGACCCGGATCTCCTCCGCGTAGCGTTGCGCGGCGTCACGCAGCGCGACGACGTCGGGCCCGTACCGCAGCACTCCCCGGCTCACGTTCGGGACGACATGGCGCACCGCCGTCCCGAAGACCCGGGGAAGATCGGCCGGAGTGGCCCCCTGGGCCCCGATGCCGGGCGCGAGAAGGGGTCCGTTGATGTCCAGGTCGTACGAGGACAGATCGCCGAGCGTCGCGCCCACGACCGCGCCGAAGGAGCCCAGCGGCTCCTCCCCCGCGTTCTCGGCGGCCAGATGGGCGAGCATCGTCGCCGCCACGTTCCGGCCGTCGGGCCGCACGGCGTGCTGCACCTCGCCCCCCTGCGGATTGGACGTCAGCGCGAGCACGAACAGCCCGGCTCCGCTCTCGCGCGCCAGGTCCACGGCCGGCTTCAGCGACCCGTACCCGAGGTAGGGCGAGACCGTGAGCGCGTCGGAGAACAGCGGGGCGTCCTTCTTCAGGAACGACTCGGCGTAGGCGGCCATGGTGGAACCGATGTCGCCGCGCTTGGCGTCCATGATCACCAGCGCCCCGGCCGCCCGGGCCTCCTCGACCGTTTTCTCCAGGACGGCCACGCCCCGCGACCCGAAGCGCTCGAAGAAGGCGCTCTGCGGCTTGAGCACGGCGACCCGGTCGGCCGTCGCCTCCACCACGGTGCGGCTGAACCGCTCCAGGCCCGAGACGTCGTCGTTCAGGCCCCACTCGGCGAGCAGCGACGCGTGCGGGTCGATCCCGACGCACAGCGGGCCGCGCTCGTCCATGGCCCGGCGGAGACGGGCGCCGAAGGGTTCTCCGGAGAGCCGCTGCTGCGAGCCGGAGGGCCTGGTCGAGGGGGCGCGGTCGGGTGTCGGGGGGACGGTCATACGGGCTTCCTCACATCGGCGCCGACCGCGTCGGCGAGGGTGGCGTAGGGGCTGGTGCGGAGCCGTGCGGCGAGCCCCTTGTGGATGGCGCGCCCCCAGAAGGGCCCCTCGTAGATGAACGCGCTGTAGCCCTGGACCAGCGTGGCACCGGCCAGGATGCGCTGCCAGGCGTCCTCGGCGTCCTGGATGCCGCCGACGCCCACAAGGGTGATGCGGTCGCCCACGCGTGCGTAGAGGCGGCGCAGCACCTCCAGCGAGCGTGTCCCGAGCGGCGCGCCCGACAGCCCGCCGGCCTCCTTGACCAGGGTCGGCCCGGACTTCAGCCCGAGTCCCTCACGCGCGATGGTGGTGTTCGTGGCGATGATCCCGTCCAGGCCCAGGTCGACGGCGAGGTCGGCGACGGCGTCGACGTCCTCGTCGGCGAGGTCGGGGGCGATCTTCACCAGCAGAGGCACACGGCGGCCCGGAACGGTACGGTCGGCGGCCTCGCGGACGGCGGTCAGCAGCGGGCGCAGTGCCTCGGTCGCCTGCAGGTTGCGCAGGCCGGGGGTGTTCGGGGAGGAGACGTTGACCACCAGATAGTCGGCGTGGGCGGCGAGCCGCTCGGTCGACTTCACGTAGTCCGGGGCGGCCTCGGCCTCCGGGACGACCTTGGTCTTGCCGATGTTCACACCCACGACCGTCCGGAACACGGGGGTGCGCGAGGCCAGGCGCTCGGCGACCGCCAGCGAGCCCTCGTTGTTGAAGCCCATGCGGTTGATCAGTGCCCGGTCCGGGACGAGGCGGAACAGTCGCTTTCTGGGGTTGCCGGGCTGCGGCTCCCCGGTCACCGTGCCGATCTCCACGTGGTCGAAGCCCAGCATCGACATCCCGTCGATCGCGACCGCGTTCTTGTCGAAGCCGGCGGCGAGCCCGAACGGGCCGTGCATGCGCAGCCCGAAGGCCTCCGTGCGCAGTTCCTTGTAGCGGGGCGCCAGCACGGCGGCGAGGAACGTCCGCAGCACCGGCACGCGGACCGCCAGGCGAATCCAGCGGAAGGCCAGGTGGTGGGCCTGCTCCGGGTCCATCCGTTGGAAAACGAGACGGAAAAACAGCTTGTACATCTCTCGGTGTCCTCGTGAAGAGGGGGACACCGTTTCCGGTGTCCCCCTCGGGCTGCTAGTCGCGGGCCGCGGTCAGGTGCTGCGCGTGTTCCTGAAGCGAACTGACGCCCACGTCACCGTGGTTGAGGGCGTCGATGCCCTGGACCGCGGCGGCGAGCGCCTGGACCGTGGTCAGGCAGGGCACGGAGCGGGCGACGGCGGCTGTGCGGATGTCGTAGCCGTCGAGGCGGCCGCCGGTGCCGTACGGGGTGTTGACGATGAGGTCGACCTCGCCGTCGTGGATGAGCTGGACGATGGTCCGCTCGCCGTTCGGTCCGGTGCCCTCGGACTGCTTGCGCACGATCGTGGCGTGGATGCCGTTGCGCTTGAGCACCTCGGCCGTGCCGGAGGTGGCGAGCAGCTCGAAGCCGTGGGCGACCAGCTCACGCGCCGGGAAGATCATCGACCGTTTGTCGCGGTTGGCGACCGAGATGAAGGCACGCCCCTTGGTGGGCAGCGGGCCGTACGCCCCCGCCTGCGACTTGGCGTATGCCGTGCCGAAGACCGAGTCGATGCCCATCACCTCGCCGGTGGACCGCATCTCCGGGCCGAGGACCGTGTCGATGCCCCGGCCGTGGATGTCGCGGAACCGCGACCACGGCATGACGGCCTCCTTCACGGAGATCGGCGCGTCGAGCGGCAGTTCACCGCCGTCGCCGTACGTGGGCAGCAGTCCTTCGGAGCGCAGCTCGGCGATGCTCGCACCCAGCGAGATCCGCGCGGCCGCCTTCGCCAGCGGCACCGCGGTGGCCTTCGAGGTGAAGGGCACGGTGCGGGACGCGCGCGGGTTGGCCTCCAGGACGTAGAGGATGTCGCCCGCCATCGCGAACTGGATGTTGATCAGTCCGCGGACCCCGACGCCACGGGCGATCGCCTCCGTGGAGGCGCGCAGCCGCTTGATGTCGAAACCGCCGAGCGTGATCGGCGGCAGGGCGCACGCCGAGTCGCCGGAGTGGATGCCGGCCTCCTCGATGTGCTCCATCACGCCGCCGAGGTAGAGCTCCGCACCGTCGTAGAGGGCGTCGACGTCGATCTCGATCGCATCGTCGAGGAAGCGGTCGACCAGCACCGGCCGGGAGGGGCCGATCTCGGTGGACTCGGCGATGTAGGAGGCGAGGCGGGCCTCGTCGTAGACGATCTCCATGCCGCGTCCACCCAGCACATAGGAGGGCCGGACGAGGACCGGGTAACCGATCTCGTCCGCGATGGCCTTGGCTTCGGCGAAGGTGGTGGCGGTGCCGTGCTTGGGAGCCGGCAGACCGGCCTCGGCGAGCACACGTCCGAACGCGCCGCGGTCCTCGGCGGCGTGGATCGCCTCCGGGGAGGTGCCCACGATCGGCACGCCGTTGTCCTTGAGCGCCTGTGCCAGGCCCAGCGGGGTCTGACCGCCCAGCTGGACGACAACACCCGCGACCGGGCCGGCCTGCCGCTCCGCGTGGACGATCTCCAGCACGTCCTCGAGCGTCAGCGGCTCGAAGTACAGGCGGTCGGAGGTGTCGTAGTCGGTCGAGACCGTCTCCGGGTTGCAGTTGACCATCACCGTCTCGTACCCGGCGTCGCTCAGCGCGAAGGAGGCGTGGACGCACGAGTAGTCGAACTCGATGCCCTGGCCGATCCGGTTGGGACCGGAGCCCAGGATGATCACCGCGGGCTTCTCGCGCGGGGCGACCTCGTTCTCCTCGTCGTAGGACGAGTAGAAGTACGGCGTCCTCGCCGCGAACTCGGCTGCGCAGGTGTCGACCGTCTTGTAGACCGGCCGCACGCCCAGCGCGTGCCGCACCTCGCGCACGACGTCCTCGCGCAGACCGCGGATCTCGGCGATCTGCTGGTCGGAGAAGCCGTGCCGCTTGGCCTCGGCGAGCAGCTCGGGGGTCAGCTCGGACGCCTCGGCCAGCTCGTCAGCGATCTCCTTGATCAGGAAGAGCTGGTCGACGAACCACGGGTCGATCTTCGTGGCCTGGAAGACCTCTTCCTGGGTGGCACCGGCGCGGATGGCCCGCATGACCGTGTTGATCCGGCCGTCGGTGGGGCGCTGAGCTTCCTGAAGCAGCTCGGCCTTGTCGCCCGCGTCGCCGACGAACGTGAACTGGCTGCCCTTCTTCTCCAGCGAGCGCAGCGCCTTCTGGAACGCCTCGGTGAAGTTGCGGCCGATCGCCATGGCCTCGCCGACCGACTTCATGGTCGTGGTCAGTGTGTTGTCGGCGCTCGGGAACTTCTCGAAGGCGAACCGTGGCGCCTTGACCACGACGTAGTCGAGGGTCGGCTCGAAGGAGGCCGGGGTCTCCTGGGTGATGTCGTTCGGGATCTCGTCGAGCGTGTAGCCGACGGCGAGCTTGGCCGCGATCTTGGCGATCGGGAAACCGGTCGCCTTGGAGGCGAGGGCCGACGAACGCGACACCCGCGGGTTCATCTCGATGACGATCACGCGACCGTCCTCGGGGTTCACCGCGAACTGGATGTTGCAGCCGCCGGTGTCGACACCGACCTCGCGGATGACGGCGATGCCGATGTCGCGCAGGATCTGGTACTCGCGGTCCGTCAGGGTCATCGCCGGGGCGACGGTGATCGAATCACCGGTGTGCACGCCCATCGGGTCGAAGTTCTCGATGGAGCAGACGACCACGACGTTGTCGTGCTTGTCGCGCATCAGCTCCAGCTCGTACTCCTTCCAGCCGAGGATGGACTCCTCCAGGAGCACCTCGGTGGTCGGCGAGAGGGTGAGGCCCTGCCCGGCGATGCGCCGCAGTTCCTCCTCGTCGTGCGCGAAGCCGGAGCCGGCGCCGCCCATGGTGAAGGAGGGCCGGACGACGACCGGGTAACCGCCGAGCTGCTCGACGCCGGCCAGGACCTCGTCCATGGAGTGGCAGATCACGGACCGGGCGGACTCGCCGTGCCCGGTCTTCCTGCGGACCTCCTCCACGACCTCCTTGAACTGGTCGCGGTCCTCGCCCTTGTGGATCGCCCCGACGTTGGCGCCGATCAGTTCGACGCCGTACTTCTCCAGGACGCCGTTCTCGTGCAGCTTGATGGCCGTGTTCAGCGCGGTCTGACCGCCCAGGGTGGGCAGCAGCGCGCACGGCCGCTCCTTGGCAATGATCTTCTCGACGAACTCGGGGGTGATCGGCTCGACGTAGGTGGCGTCGGCGATCTCCGGGTCGGTCATGATCGTCGCCGGGTTGGAGTTGACGAGGATCACCCGCAGGCCCTCGGCCCTGAGGACGCGGCACGCCTGGGTGCCGGAGTAGTCGAACTCGGCTGCCTGGCCGATGACGATCGGGCCGGAGCCGATGACCAGGACGGACTGGATATCGGTGCGCTTAGGCACGCTGGCCCTCCATCAGGGATACGAAGCGGTCGAACAGGTAGGCGGCGTCGTGCGGTCCCGCTGCCGCTTCGGGGTGGTACTGGACGCTGAAGGCCGGCCGGTCGAGCAGCTGGAGGCCCTCCACCACGTTGTCGTTGAGGCAGACGTGGGAGACCTCGGCACGGCCGTAGGGGGTGTCGGAGACCTGGTCGAGCGGGGCGTCGACGGCGAAGCCGTGGTTGTGCGCGGTGACCTCGACCTTGCCGGTCGTACGGTCCTGCACCGGCTGGTTGATGCCGCGGTGGCCGTACTTCAGCTTGTAGGTGCCGAAGCCGAGCGCGCGGCCCAGGATCTGGTTGCCGAAGCAGATGCCGAACAACGGCGTTCTGTGCTCCAGCACGGCCCGCATGACGGCGACCGCGTGGTCGGCGGTGGCCGGGTCGCCCGGACCGTTGGAGAAGAACACACCGTCCGGGTTCACGGCGTACACGTCCTCGGCGGTCGCCGCTGCGGGCAGCACGTGCACCTCGATGCCGCGCTCGGCCATGCGGTGCGGGGTCATGCCCTTGATCCCGAGGTCGACCGCGGCGACGGTGAACTTCTTCTCGCCGATCGCGGGCACGACATAGGGCTCTGTGGTGGCGACCTCGGCGGCGAGGTTCGCGCCCTGCATCTCGGGTGTCTGGCGCACCTCGGCGAGCATCGTGCCCTCGTCGGGCAGGGCGTTGCCGGAGAAGATGCCCACGCGCATGGCGCCGCGCTCGCGCAGATGGCGGGTCAGCGCACGGGTGTCGATGCCGCAGATGCCGACGACACCCTGGTGCCGCAGTTCCTCGTCCAGCGAGCGCCTGGCGCGCCAGTTGGAGGGCACACGCGCGGGGTCGCGCACGACGTAGCCCGCGACCCAGATGCGCTTCGACTCGGCGTCCTCGTCGTTGACGCCGGTGTTGCCGACGTGGGGGGCGGTCATCACGACGACCTGGCGGTGGTACGACGGGTCGGTGAGGGTCTCCTGGTAGCCGGTCATGCCGGTGGAGAACACGGCCTCGCCGAAGGTCACCCCCACGGCCCCGTAGGCACGGCCGCGGAAGATCCGGCCGTCCTCCAGGACGAGTACGGCGGGAACCTTGGAGGCTTCCCTGGTGGAGGTCGTCATCGTGCGCCTTCCGTCTTGTTGATCATCTGGTTCAGGGTGTCGACCCAGTCGTTGTGCTCGGCCGCACGATCGGAGCGGAACCCGGAGTCGATCAGCTTGTCGCCGAGCTGCCAGGTCACGACCAGCAGTCCGCCCTCGGTGAGGACCTTGCCCGCGATTCCCTTGTCGAGCCGGGCACCGCGCAGCCGGTCGGCGGGAACGAAGAAGTCGCTCGCCCCGGGACGGACCACGTCGAGGCCGGCATCGGTCAGCGTGAGCTCGACCCGGCTACGCGTGCCCAGGCCGTGAGCCACGATGCGGTCCAGCCACTGCCCTGCGGTGGTGGACCCGTGGTAGCGGCCGCTCATGCTCAGTTTCGCCGGGCCCGGCTCCTCGGGCGCGGTGAACGGCTCGGGCAGGCCGCCCTGGAGCGTGCCGCGCCACTTCCAGCCCTCGCGCATCAGCCAGTAGACGAGCGCGATGAACAGGGCGAGCCCCACGAGCCAGCCGATACGGGCGGCCCAGTCGGTCACTTCCGCCGATTTTTTCTCGGCGGCGAGCAGGATCACAGGTGTCACGCGAGCTTCCCGTCGATGAGCGTGGCCTTGCCCCGGAGCCATGTGTGCGTGATGCGGCCCGGCAGCTCACGGCCCTCGTACGGAGTGTTGCGGCTGCGCGAGGCGAAGCCCGCGGGGTTCACGAGCCCACGGTATGCCGTGTCGACGAGCGTGAGGTTGGCGGGCTCGCCCGCCGCGACGGGGCGGCCGTGGCCGGTGGCCCGGCCGATCTTCGCGGGCTTGCAGGACATCCGGTCGGCGACGCCCGCCCAGTCGAGCAGGCCGGTGTCGACCATCGTCTCCTGGACCACGGACAGGGCCGTCTCCAGGCCGACCATGCCCATGGCGGCCGCAGCCCACTCGCAGTCCTTGTCCTCGTGGGGATGCGGGGCGTGGTCGGTGGCGACGATGTCGATCGTGCCGTCGGCGAGCGCCTCGCGCAGCGCCCTCACGTCGCGCTCGGTGCGCAGCGGCGGGTTGACCTTGTAGACCGGGTTGTAGCTGCGCACCAGCTCGTCGGTGAGGAGGAGGTGGTGCGGGGTGACCTCGGCGGTGACGTCGATGCCGCGGGACTTGGCCCAGCGGACGATCTCGACGGATCCGGCGGTCGACAGGTGGCAGATGTGCACCCGGGAGCCGACGTGCTCGGCGAGCAGGACGTCCCGCGCGATGATCGACTCCTCGGCGACCGCCGGCCAGCCGCCGAGACCCAGCTCGGCGGAGACCACGCCCTCATTCATCTGGGCGCCCTCGGTCAGCCGCGGCTCCTGCGCGTGCTGGGCGACCACGCCGCTGAAGGCCTTCACGTACTCCAGGGCCCGGCGCATGATCACCGCGTCGTCGACGCACTTGCCGTCGTCGGAGAAGACGGTGACGCCCGCCGCCGACTCGTGCATGGCGCCCAGCTCGGCGAGCTTCTTGCCCTCCAGGCCGACCGTGACGGCGCCGACGGGCTGCACGTCGCAGTAGCCGTGCTCCCTGCCGAGCCGCCAGACCTGCTCGACGACACCGGCGGTGTCGGCTACCGGGAAGGTGTTGGCCATGGCGAACACGGCCGTGTAGCCGCCGCTCGCGGCGGCCCGGGTACCGGTCAGGACGGTCTCGGAGTCCTCGCGACCGGGCTCGCGCAGGTGGGTGTGCAAGTCGACGAGGCCCGGGAGCAGCACCTTGCCGTCGGCCTCGACCACGGTCACGTCCTGCGCGCCGTCGATACCGAGTCCGGTACCCACCTCGGCGATCGTCTCGCCCTCGATCAGCACGTCCTGCGGCTCGCCGCCGAGCACCTTCGCGCCACGGATAAGGATCTTGCTCATCTGTCCTACTTCTCCTCGTCCGCGAAAACGGTGTGCGCGGAGCGCTCGTCGGAAGGGTGGTGGTGGGAGACGGGCGGCCGGGTGTGGCTGACGGCGGGCTCGTTCCCGCCGAGCAGCAGGTACAGGACGGCCATGCGGATGGAGACGCCGTTGGCCACCTGCTCCACGGCGGTGCACCGGTCGGAGTCCGCGACCTCGGCGGTGATCTCCATGCCGCGGACCATCGGGCCGGGGTGCATCACTATGGCGTCCTCGGGCATCTTGGCCATGCGGTCGGCGTCGAGGCCGTAGCGCCGCGCGTACTCTCGCTCGGTCGGGAAGAAGGCGGCGTTCATGCGCTCGCGCTGGACCCGCAGCATCATCACCGCGTCGGACTTGGGCACCGTGCTGTCGAGGTCGTACGAGACCTCGCAGGGCCAGGACCCGATGGCCACCGGCAACAGGGTCGGCGGGGCGACGAGCGTGACCTCGGCACCGAGGGTGTGCAGCAGGTCGACGTTGGAGCGGGCGACCCTGCTGTGCAGCACGTCGCCGACGATCGTGATGCGTTTGCCGGCCAGGTCGTGACCGAGCCCCGCATCCCGTCCGACCAGGCGGCGGCGCATGGTGAAGGCGTCCAGCAGGGCCTGGGTCGGGTGCTGGTGGGTGCCGTCGCCTGCGTTGATCACGGCGGCGTCGATCCAGCCGGAGTTGGCCAGGCGGTAAGGGGCTCCGGAGGCGCCGTGCCGGATGACGACGGCGTCGACGCCCATGGCCTCCAGGGTCTGGGCCGTGTCCTTCAGGGACTCGCCCTTGGACACGCTGGACCCCTTGGCGGAGAAGTTGATGACGTCCGCGGACAGTCGCTTCTCGGCCGCCTCGAAGGAGATCCGGGTGCGGGTGGAGTCCTCGAAGAAGAGGTTGACCACGGTGCGGCCGCGCAGGGTCGGCAGCTTCTTGATCGGCCGGTCCGCGACCCGGGCCATCTCCTCGGCGGTGTCGAGGATCAGGACGGCGTCGTCGCGGGTGAGGTCGGCGGCCGAGATGAGATGACGCTGCATCTTTCAGGCTCCGTAAAGACTGTTCATTCGGGAGTTTTCGGGCAGGCGGGCGCGCGCCGGAGCGCACTCGCGGGACGTACGCCGATGACGTACGCCGGAGTGCTAGCGCTGCGCGCCCGGGGCGGTCTGCTTCACACCGAGCAGCACGGTGTCGCGACCGTCCTCCTCGGCGAGCTGGACCTTGACCGTCTCCCGCAGCGACGTGGGGAGGTTCTTGCCGACGTAGTCGGCGCGGATCGGGAGTTCGCGGTGGCCGCGGTCGACAAGGACCGCGAGCTGGACCGCACGCGGACGCCCGATGTCGTTCAGCGCGTCGAGGGCGGCGCGGATCGTGCGGCCGGAGAAGAGCACGTCGTCGACGAGGACGACGAGCCGGCCGTCGATGCCGTCACCGGGGATCTCGGTGCGGGCGAGCGCGCGCGGCGGCTGCATGCGCAGGTCGTCGCGGTACATGGTGATGTCGAGGGAGCCGACCGGGATCCTGCGGCCGGTGACCTGCTCCAGCTTGACGGCGAGCCGCCGTGCGAGGAAGACGCCCCGGGTCGGGATGCCGAGGAGCATGACATCGTCGGCGCCCTTGGCGCGCTCGACGATCTCATGGGCGATGCGGGTCAACACCCGCGCGATGTCGGGGCCTTCGAGGACGGGCCGCGCATCGGGATGCTGCGTGTCCATACGAAACGGACCTCCTTCTCCGCCTCACGGGACGGACCTTAAAGGACGTCGGAATTGCGCCATACACGCTACCAGTCCCCCGAGGGCGGCCGATCACCCCCCTGGCTTCATGCGTCACTCGTTCGGTGGCATCGCACGCCGTCTACCACGGAAGGGTCGGTCCGGACCATTCGGCTTGACGGGGCAGAGTCACGCTGCGTAACCTCACAGTGAGTCACCAGCCGCGCGGCCGAGCCGCACGTCGACACCGTGTCCGGGGAGCTATATGTCCAGCGAATACGCCAAACAGCTCGGGGCCAAGCTCCGGGCGATCCGCACCCAGCAGGGCCTTTCCCTCCACGGTGTGGAGGAGAAGTCCCAGGGACGCTGGAAGGCGGTCGTGGTCGGGTCGTACGAGCGCGGCGACCGCGCCGTCACCGTGCAGCGCCTTGCCGAGCTGGCGGATTTCTACGGGGTCCCGGTGCAGGAACTGCTGCCTGGCACCACTCCCGGTGGCGCCGCCGAGCCCCCGCCGAAGCTCGTTCTCGACCTGGAGCGGCTGGCCAATGTGCCGGCCGAGAAGGCGGGCCCGCTTCAGCGGTACGCCGCGACGATCCAGTCGCAGCGCGGGGACTACAACGGCAAAGTGCTGTCGATCCGCCAGGACGACCTGCGCACGCTCGCTGTCATCTACGACCAGTCGCCCTCGGTCCTGACCGAGCAGCTGATCAGCTGGGGCGTACTGGACGCGGACGCGCGCCGCGCCGTCTCCCACGAAGAGAGCTGACCTCTCCACCCTCCAGCAGAAACGTGCCGCCGGGGTGGCCGGAACCGCATGGCTCCAGCCACCCCGGCGGCGTTTTCGACGGTGTCGACGGACCGTGTACTTCAGCCCTCGCGGCGCAGGGACGGCTTCAGGTCCTTCAGCCGGCCGAGCAGTCCATTGACGAACGAGGGCGACTCATCCGTGGAGAACTCCTTGGCGAGCTGCACCATCTCGTCCAGCACCACGGCGTCGGGGGTCTCGTCGACCCAGATCAGCTCGTAGGCGCCGAGACGCAGGATGTTGCGGTCGACGACCGGCATCCGGTCGAGCGTCCAGCCGACCGCGTACTGCGCGATCAGCTCGTCGATCCGCTGCGCGTGCCCCGCGTAGCCCTCGACGAGCTGCATCGTGTACTCGCTCACCGGCGGCTGCCGAGTGTCGCTCCGCGAGTGCCGGATCCAGTCCGCGAGGACCGTGAGGACGTCTGCCCCGCGCTGGTCCCCCTCGAAGAGGATCTGGAAGGCACGCTTACGGGCCGTGTTACGGGCAGCCACGGTTAAGCGTTCACCCGGCCGAGGTAGTCGCTGGTACGGGTGTCGACCTTGATCTTCTCACCGGTGGTGATGAAGAGCGGGACCTGGATCTGGTGGCCGGTCTCCAGTGTGGCGGGCTTGGTGCCGCCGGTGGAGCGGTCGCCCTGGACGCCCGGCTCGGTCTCGGCGATGGTCAGCTCGACGGCGGCGGGCAGCTCGACGAAGAGCACCTCGCCCTCGTGCTGCGCGACGACAGCCGTGAAGCCCTCGATGAGGAAGTTCGCGGCGTCGCCGACGGCCTTCGGGTCGATGTGCAGCTGGTCGTACGTCTCCATGTCCATGAAGACGAAGTACTCGCCGTCCTTGTACGAGAACTGCATGTCGCGCTTGTCGACAGTGGCCGTCTCGACCTTGACACCGGCGTTGAACGTCTTGTCGACGACCTTGCCGGAGAGCACGTTCTTGAGCTTGGTGCGCACGAAGGCCGGGCCCTTACCGGGCTTGACGTGCTGGAACTCGACGACGGACCAGAGCTGGCCGCCTTCGAGCTTGAGCACCATGCCGTTCTTGAGGTCGTTCGTGGAAGCCACGGTTGCGGAATCTCCTGGACTGACGTACGACCCCGGGGCGCGCGCTAGAGCGCGAGCAGCTCCTTGGTCGTTATGGTGAGTAGCTCGGGTCCGCCGTCCGCCTCGGAGCGTACGACGAGCGTGTCATCGATCCGGACACCACCCCGGCCGGGGAGGTGGACCCCCGGTTCGACGGTGACCGGCACGCAAGCGTCCAGTTTACCCATGGCCGCGGGAGCCAACTGCGGGTCCTCGTCGATTTCGAGCCCCACGCCGTGCCCCGTCAGCGCGGAAAGGCCGCTGCCGTACCCGGCGTAGTCCAGCACCTGGCGCGCGGCGCGGTCCACGTCCCGGTAGGCGGCTCCGGGCGCCAGCGCCTGCCGTCCGGCTCGCTGGGCTGCGAACACCAGATCATACAGCTCGATCTGCCAGTCGGCCGGCGAGGTGCCGATGACGAACGTACGGCCGATCTCGCAGCGGTAGCCGCGGTAGGTGGCCCCGAGGCACACGGAGAGGAAGTCCCCCTCCTCCACACGCCGGTCCGTGGGGCGGTGACCACGGCGGCCGGAGTTGGGGCCGGCGGCGACGGAGGTGGTGAAGGCGGGTCCGTCGGCGCCGTGGTCGACGAGGCGGCGCTCCAGCTCCAGGGCGAGGTGGCGCTCGGTACGGCCCACCAGGATCGACTCCAGTAGCTCGCTCAAGGCCTGATCGACGATCTCCGCCCCGATCCTGAGGAGGGCGATCTCCTCCTCGTCCTTGACGACCCGCAGCTGCTCGACGGCGCCGCCGAGGTCGCCGAGCCGCAGCCGGGGGGCGACGGAGCACAGGGCCCGGTGCCGGGCGACAGTCAGATGGTGCTCCTCGACCGCGAGGGACTCCGCGCCCTGGGCGGCGGCCAGGCCGGCCGCGGCGACGGCCGCGTCACCGGCAGGCCCCGACAGCGCGTGCACCCGTACCGCGTCGTCAGGCCGTCCGTCGGCGTGCTGGTCGTCCAGCGGCGCGGTGCACACCAGCACGTCCTGGTCGATGCCCAGCAGCAGGACGGCGCCCTCTGGCGCGGCGCCCGAGAGATAGCGGACGTTGGCAGGGCGGGAGATCAGCGCGGTCGCGCTGCCACCCGCGCTGCAGCGTTCCCGCAGCCGCTCCCGGCGGGCCGCGTACACCTCTGACATGACCCGAGCTTACGAGCGTCGGCTGGATGTCGCCGGTCCAGAGGTCCGGACGGGCGGCAGGGGCCGTCCGACGGAGACCCGGACGTGGCGGGCCCCCACCAAGGCCGATCGGGAACCGACGGGACGCCCGGACGCGACGCGTCCGCGAGCCCGCGGTCACTCCCCGCCGCCGCGTCCGGGAGGAGGGAGACAGCCCGAAGCCCATCAGGGCCGCCGGGGCACCCGCCCGCAGCTCATACGGAACCTGCGGGGCTCACCATGCCGGTGGGCTCGCGATCGAGCGGGCCAGTACCTCGTCCAGAACCCTGGCCGTGCCCGGCACGTCGAGCTGAGAGTTGTCGATGATCGGCAGCCCGGAGCCGAACCACCCGGCCATACGCCCGTGGATGCGGGCGACCTCCTCGTCCGTGAGACGGCGGTTGCCGGTGCGCTCCGCGTTGCGCTCCAGGACCACCTCCAGACCGGGCAGGAGGACGACCGGCAGCAGACCAGGGCCCACGTGCCGCTTCCAGCCGCCGAGACCGACGACCGGACGGTCCGGGAAGACAGCATCGTCGAGGATGCACGAGATGCCGTTGGCCAGGAAGTTGCGGGCCGCGAAGCCGCAGGTACGACGGGCGAGACGATACTGCGCCTCCGAGTTGTCGTTCCACCCCGACTGCGGGTCGGCAAAGCCCGAGCGCACCCATTCGCGCACGTCGTCGAGGCTGATGTGAGCCGTGGGCACCCGACGGTGGTCGGCCCAGTACTTTGCGACACTTGTTTTGCCCGCGCCCGCCGGGCCGATGAGCAACACGGCGAGTGTGGTGGACGAGGGGTCGGGCGCCCCGCTGGCCGGCGGGGCGCTCGGTATCCCGACCGGGCCGCCGGGCGGCAGTTGCACATGTCCCGTCGTGTCCGGCGCCGGAGGCACGGTCGGATGGGGCGGCGGGACGTGGGCGGGCGGTGCCCCGGGGGGCGCGGGCGCTCCCGCGAAACCCGGCGCGGACGCGGGCGGGGCCTGCGGGGCGGGTCCCGGGTGGCCGACCGGCTGTCCCGGGTGGTGTGCGGCCGGTGCCCAGGCGGTCGCCGGACCCTGCCCCGGCTGGTGGGGCGGCGGCAGCGGAGCTCCCACTGCGTGCTGCATCCGGTGCCACTCCGTCTCGTCTTCTTCGGGGCTCGGTTCGCCTCCGGCTCGCTCGCCGCTCAGGCGATGGTCGCCGGCAGCGGGGCCCGACACCCCGCTCCCTACCGAACGGTACCGTCCCCGGCCGCCGTTGTGTGAACGGCCGGGGACCGCCCGAAGTGCCCGTCGTCGCAGGCAAATCGGGTCAACCGCACCGAGGGGAACGAGTCGCCCGCCGGACGGACCCCGGGAGGGCTACTGCCCCACTTCACCGAAGGCGGCGAGCAGAACCGCCGGGTCCGGGCCCTCCAGCACGGTGGGCTTGGCCAACCCGTCCAGGACGATGAAGCGGAGCAGATCGCCGCGGGACTTCTTGTCGACCTTCATGGTCTCCAGAAGCTTGGGCCACTGGTCGTAGCGGTAGTGCAGCGGGAGCCCGACGGCCTCGAGGACCGTACGGTGACGGTCGGCGGTCGCGTCGTCCAACCGGCCCGCCAGGCGGCCGAGTTCGGCGGCGAAGTGCATGCCCACGGCGACGGCGGCTCCGTGGCGCCACTTGTACCGCTCGTTCTTCTCGATCGCGTGGCCGAGCGTGTGCCCGTAGTTGAGGATCTCACGCAGGCCCGACTCCCTCAGGTCCGACGAGACCACCTCGGCCTTGACCTTGATCGAGCGCTCGATCAGCTCCGCGGTGTGCGGGCCTGCCGGAGTCCGGGCGGCTTGTGGGTCCTGTTCGATCAGCTCCAGGATGACCGGGTCGGCGATGAAACCGGCCTTGATGACCTCGGCGAGCCCGGAGACGTAGTCGTTGACCGGGAGGGAGTCCAGCGCGGCCAGGTCGCACAGCACGCCCGCGGGCGGATGGAAGGCGCCCACCAGGTTCTTGCCCTCGGCGGTGTTGATGCCGGTCTTGCCGCCGACCGCAGCGTCCACCATGGCCAGCACGGTGGTCGGGACGGCGATCCAGCGCACCCCGCGCAGCCAGGTCGCGGCCACGAACCCGGCCAGGTCGGTGGTCGCGCCGCCGCCCACGCCGACGATGACGTCGGTGCGGGTGAAGCCCGACTGGCCGAGCGCCTTCCAGCAGTAGGCGGCAACCTCGGCGGTCTTCGACTCCTCGGCGTTGGGAATCTGGATGGCGATCGCCTCGAAGCCCTGCTCGGCGAGGTCGGCGCGCAGCGCCTCGCCCGTCTCGTCCAGCGCCTCCGGGTGGATCACCGCGACTCTCTTGGCCCTGTCGCCGATCAGCCCGGCGAGTTCCCCGAGGAGCTGACGGCCGACCAGCACCTCGTACGGCTCCGACCCCGCGGTGCCGCCAACCTGGATGCGCGTCACTGCCTCGCTCATGCTTCCTTCAACTCCAGTGCGTCCAGGGCGGCTTGACCGACCTCTTCGGGGCTGCGGCCATCGGTGGCCACCACGGCCGTCGCGACCTCCTCGTACAGGTGGCGGCGGGCCTCCATCAGTTCGCGCCACTGACGGCGCGGGTTGACCGCGAGCAGCGGGCGGGCCACGTTCAGGCCGGTCCTCTTGACCGCCTCCTCGACGTCCATCGACAGGTAGACGACCCGGTGTCCGCCCAGCAGGGCACGCGTCTCCTCGTCGAGGATGGCACCGCCCCCGAGGGCGAGGATTCCCTCGTGCTGGGCCAGCGCCCTGTGCACCGCACGCTTCTCCAGGGCACGGAAGGCCGGCTCCCCCTCGTCCACGAAGATGTCGGCGATGGAACGACCCTGCTCGGCGACGATGTCGTCGTCCGTGTCCCGGTAGCCCACGCCGAGCCGCTCCGCCAGCAACCGCCCGACCGTGGACTTGCCCACGCCCATGGGGCCGACCAGGACCACCAATGGTGCGCTCACCGGATCGCCAGACTCTCGAGGTAGGACCGGACGTTACGGTGGGTCTCGGCCACGCTGTCGCCGCCGAACTTCTCCGCCACCGCGTCCGCCAGGACGAGCGCCACCATCGCCTCCGCGACGATGCCGGCCGCCGGGACCGCGCAGACATCGGAACGCTGGTGATGCGCGTGCGCCGGCTCGCCCGTGGACACGTCCACGGTCCTCAGCGCACGCGGCACAGTCGCGATCGGCTTCATCGCGGCCCGTACTCGCAGCAGTTCGCCCGTGGACAGACCACCCTCGGTGCCGCCGGAGCGACCCGTGGCGCGCTTGATGCCTTCGGGGCCGGTGAGGATCTCGTCGTGGGCCTTCGAACCGGGCACCCGCGCCAGCTCGAAGCCGTCACCCACCTCCACACCCTTGATCGCCTGGATGCCCATGAGCGCCGCCGCCAGCCGCGAGTCCAGCCGCCGGTCCCAGTGCACATGCGAGCCCAGACCGACCGGGACCCCGTAGGCCAGGACCTCCACCACACCACCGAGGGTGTCGCCGTCCTCGCGCGCCTGGTCGATCTCCGCGACCATCGCCTTCGACGCGTCCTGGTCGAGGCAGCGCACCGGGTCGGCGTCCAGCCGGTCCACGTCCTCGGGGGTCGGGTAGACACCGTAGGGCGCCTTCGCCAAGGCGAGCTCGACGACGTGCGAGACGATCTCGATGCCCGCGGTCTCCTTCAGGTACGACCGCGCCACCGCGCCCAGGGCCACGCGGGCCGCGGTCTCCCGGGCCGACGCACGCTCCAGGATCGGCCGCGCCTCGTTGAACCCGTACTTCTGCATGCCCGCCAGGTCGGCGTGTCCGGGGCGCGGCCGGGTCAGCGGGGCGTTTCGCGCCAGCCCGGCCAGCTCCTCCGGGTCCACCGGATCGGCCGCCATCACCTGCTCCCACTTGGGCCACTCGGTATTGCCGACCATGATCGCCACTGGGGAGCCCAGGGTGAGACCGTGCCGCACCCCGCCCAGAAAGGTGACCTCGTCCCGCTCGAACTTCATCCGGGCACCGCGCCCATAGCCGAGCCGCCGCCGTGCCAGGTGGTCCGCCACCATGTCCGTGGTGATCGGCACGCCGGCGGGAAGACCCTCCAGCGTCGCGACAAGTGCGGGACCGTGGGACTCCCCCGCGGTCAGCCAGCGCAACCTGCTCAACGGTGCTCCTCAGTGCTCGCGCCCTGGTACTGCCCTGCGTACGCGCGTCCTCGCGTACGGCGACGGCACGACCGAGTGCGCGGCCCCGGCCGGCCACCTCCGATCCTCCCACGTCCGGCGAAGGGAACCGTCGCAGGTCCATCACCCGGACGTGAGCGGGCGCGGCAGAGGCCCGCCTCCCGTCACGGGCGGCGGGCCGCCAGGGCATGCTCCCCCGCCGTGCGCATGGCGTCCGCGGGGGCCGGGCCACGGCCCGTCATCTGCTCGACCTGGAGCACGGCCTGGTGCACCAGCAGGTCCAGACCGCTGACGACGGCGCCGCCGTACATCGACCAGCGCGCCGCGAGTGCGGTGGGCCAGGGGTCGTACAGCACGTCGAACAGGGTCGTGGGGCGTTCGGGGACGGCCGCGGCCAGCGCGTCCGTCGTCCCGGCCGGTGTGGTGGCCACGACCAGCGGTGCGCGCAGCGCCCGGTCGGCCTGCGACCAGTCGGCGGTACGGACATCGACCTCGAGCCGCTCGCCCCACTGGCGCATCTCGGCGGCCCGCGCCTCGCTGCGGACGTAGGCGACGACCTCGCCGGTGCAGATCCGGGCCAGCGCCGCCACCGCGGAGGAGGCGGTCGCACCGGCGCCGAGGATCGCGGCGGAGTCCACCTGCTCGATGCCCTCCTCGCGCAGCGCGGCAACCATCCCCGGGATGTCGGTGTTGTCCCCGAGGCGCCGTCCGTCCTCGGTCAAGACGACGGTGTTCACCGCCTCCACCGAGGCGGCGGTGTCGCTGATCGAGTCGAGCAGCGGGATGACGGCCCGCTTGAGCGGCATGGTCAGCGACAGTCCCGCCCACTCGGGGCCGAGCCCCTCGACGAACCCGGGCAGCGCCTCCTCGTCGACCTCGAACCGGTCGTACGACCAGCCCTCCAGCCCGAGCTCCTGGTACGCGGCGCGGTGCAGCACCGGGGAGAGGGAGTGGGCGATCGGGGAGCCGACGACGGCGGCGCGGCGCTTGCCGACGGTGCCCGTCATTGACCCGTCTTCTGGTTTTGGAGGTACTTCTCGCGGTTGCGGTTCTGCTCTTCGTTCGTCTCGGCGAAGAGGGTCTTGTTCTCGCTGATCGAGACGAAGTAGTACCAGTTCCCCTTCGCCGGGCTGAGGGCGGCCTTGATTGCCACGTCGCCGGGGTTGTCGATCGGTCCGGGCGGCAGCCCCTTGATCTTGTAGGTGTTGTATGGGTCGTCGATCTGCCGCAGCGCATCGACGGAGCCGGTGTCGAGCTTGGACTGACCGCGCAGGTAGTTGACCGTGGAGTCGAAGTCGAGCAGTCCGTAGGTCTCGGTGTTGCCCGGCTTGAGCCGGTTGTAGACGACCGTCGCGACCTTCTCGAAGTCGTGCTTGTACTTGCCCTCGGCCTGGACGAGGCTCGCGACCGTGAGCACCTGCAGGGGATTCTCCAGATCGAGGCTCTTGGCCTTGGCCTGGATGCCGAGTTGGGCGTACTTCTCCTTGGCCATGTCGACCATCTGCTTCAGGACGTCCTCGGGCTTCATGCCCTTGGCGACCGGATAGCTGGACGGGTAGAGGAATCCTTCCAGCGGATCCTTGATGTCCTTGTCGGTGTTGGCCCAGTCGGGAAGGCCGAAGCTCTTCCACTCCTTCTTGGCGATGCCCTGGGTGGTGCCCGCCTTGAGTTTCAGACGCTCGTCGATCGCCGCGTAGATCTTCGTGTTGCGCCAACCCTCGGCAATGATCAGGTTGTTCTTGCTCTTGGGGCTGAGCATCAACCGGACGGCCGCGGCCGCGGACATCTGCTTGTTCAGTGTGTACGTGCCCGCCTGGATGCTCTTGCCCTTGGGGTTCTGCTCCTGCGCGGCCACGAACGCGTCGACGCTCTTGACCACACCCGCCTTCTTCAGCATCTGCCCGATGACGGAACCGCTCGAGCCCTGCGGGATGGTGACCGTGACCTGCTCGCCGTTGCCTTCGCCCGTGTAGTCGGGCGCCGCGCCGAAATGGCTTTGGTAGAACTGGTATCCGACATATCCGACAGCGCCGACGCCGCCACCGAGGACCAGCACGACCGCCAGGCAGGCGCAACCGCTGCGGCGCTTCTTGCCCTGCCCCTTGTTGCCGCGCCCCTTCCGGCCGCGGCCGTCGCCCGCCTCGTCGTCGACGTCGTCATCGTCGTCCTTGCCCGCGAAGAAGGCGTGCTCACCCTGGTCGGGCCCTGGATCCCAGTCGGTCTCGGGCTCCGGCTCGGCCCGCCGCCGCTTCGGCGGCTCGGGCGGCGGATACGCGTCGGGTGTCTGGTAGGTGTCGGGACGCTCGGCACCATATGCACCGGACTCGGCGCCGTACGGGGCCGCCGGTTGGGCCGGGTAGCGAACACCTGACTGACCGCTGTTGTTCCAGCCGGCGCTCCCGTACCCCTGCTGCGGCTGCCCCGGGTACTGCTGACCGTGCTGCGGCTGTCCCGGCTGCTGATACGGCTGTTGACCGTGCTGCGGCTGTCCCGGCTGCTGATACGGCTGCTGCCCTGGGTACTGCTGACCGTGCTGCGGCTGCCCCGGCTGCTGATACGGCTGTTGACCGTGCTGCGGCTGCCCCGGCTGCTGATACGGCTGCCGGCCCTGCTGCTGCCCCGGCTGTTGACCGTGCTGCGGCTGCCCCGGGTACTGCTGGTAGCCCTGCTGCCCCTGACCGTACGCGGCCTGCGGGGCGCCACCCCAGTCACCGTAGTGCTGCTGCGGCTGCTCCGGATGGTGCTGCGGCTGGCCGCCGTGGGGGGACTGGGCCGACTGGCCCTGCTGCCCTCCCCATCCGCCGTCCCCGTACAACGGGTCCTCCGGATGCCACGGTGTGGAGCCTTGGCCCCGGCCATACTCAGTCATCGATCCCCTAGAGCCTCGAAGCAGCGGTCGCAGGTGCCTGTGGCCCGGCTTCCGCTCCGCCCCTTTGCGGTGCGGTGGCTGTTCGAACACCATCGCATCGCGCGGAACGTTACCGTATCGCGATCAGATGACCACTTCGACGGCCTCGCCGGGTGCTTTACCTGACACTCGTTCGGATTCCAGCGCCTGCTGGAGGATGATGACAGCTGCCACCTGGTCGATCACGGACCGGCCCTTCTTGGACTTCACGCCCGAGGCACGCAGTCCCTGACCAGCAGTCACCGTGGTCATCCGCTCATCCACGAGCCTGACCGGAACGGGCGCGATCAAACCTGCCAGTTCTTGTGCGAAGCCCCGCGCCTTCACCGCGGCCGGGCCCTCGCCTCCCCGCAGGGAACGAGGGAGGCCGACGACGACTTCGATCGGCTCGTACTCCTCGACCAGTTGCTTCAGCCGACGCTGGGCCGCCGGGACGTCCCGACCGGGAACCGTCTCCACGGGAGTGGCCAGGATCCCGTCGGGGTCGCACGAGGCGACCCCGATACGGGCGTCACCGACGTCGATCGCGAGTCGGCGTCCTCTTCTCATGCCGGTGCCGGTTCCTACTTGGCCGTCTCGGCGACCAGGCGTTCGACGGCCTCGACGGCCTCGCCGACGGCGGCCGGGTTCTGGCCGCCGCCCTGGGCGACGTCCGGCTTGCCGCCACCGCCGCCACCAAGAGTCTTGGCGGCTGTGCGGACCAGGTCACCGGCCTTGAGACCGCGCTCGCGGGCGGCGTCGTTGGTGGCGATGACCGTGAACGGCTTGCCGTTGTTCACGGTGAACAGGGCGACCACAGCGGGCCGTCCGCCCTGGATCCGGCCCCGCACGTCGAGGACCAGCCTGCGCAGGTCGTCGGGCGTGGTGCCGTCCGGGACCTGGCCGGTGACCAGGGCGATGCCGCGCACGTCCTTGGCGGACTCGGCGAGCCCGGCGGCGGCCTGCAGCACCTTCTCGGCGCGGAACTTCTCGATCTCCTTCTCGGCGTCCTTCAGCTTGCCGAGCATGCTGGAGACCTTCTCGGGCAGTTCCTCCGGGCGGCCCTTGAGCAAGTCGGTCAGCTGGTTGACGACCGTGTGCTCGCGGGCGAGGAAGCTGTAGGCGTCGACGCCGACCAGGGCCTCGATACGGCGCACGCCGGAGCCGATCGAGGACTCGCCGAGCAGCTTGACCAGACCCAGCTGGGCGGTGTTGTGCACATGCGTACCGCCGCACAGCTCCTTCGAGAAGTCGCCGATGGTGACGACGCGCACACGCTCGCCGTACTTCTCGCCGAACTCGGCGATGGCGCCCTGCTTCTTGGCCTCGTCGATGCCCATGATCTCCGCCTGGACGTCCAGGTCGCGGGCGAGCACCTCATTGATCTTCTGCTCGACATCGGTCATCACGGCTGTCGGAACGGCCGACGGGGAGCCGAAGTCGAAGCGGAAGCGGCCCGGCTGGTTCTCGGAACCGGCCTGAGCGGCCGTCGGCCCGAGGGCGTCGCGCAGAGCCTGGTGGGTCAGGTGCGTGGCCGAGTGGGCACGGGCGATGGCCTTGCGGCGGCGGGTGTCGATCAAGGCGTGGGTCTTGGCGCCGACCGTGACCTCACCGACCTGGACGATGCCCTTGTGGACGTAGACGCCCGGGACCGGCTTCTGCGTGTCACGGACCTCGATCACGGCACCGGAGTCCGCCTTGATACGGCCGGTGTCGCCGATCTGGCCACCGCCCTCGGCGTAGAAGGGGGTGCGGTCGAGGACGATCTCGACCTCGTCGCCCTCCGTGGCGGCCGGGGAGGAGACGCCGTCGACGAGGATGCCGACGATCGTGGACTCGCCCTCGACGTCGGAGTAGCCGATGAAGTCGGTCTCGCCGGAGCTGTCGGCGATCTCGCGGTAGGCGCCGAGGTCGGCGTGGCCGGTCTTCTTGGCCTGGGCGTCGGCCTTGGCCCGCTCCCGCTGCTCCTTCATCAGGCGGCGGAAGCCGTCCTCGTCGACGCTCAGGCCCTGCTCGGCGGCCATCTCGAGGGTGAGGTCGATCGGGAAGCCCCAGGTGTCGTGGAGCAGGAAGGCCTTGTCGCCGGACAGGACCGTGCCACCGGTGGCCTTGGTCTCGGTCACGGCGGAGTCGAGGATGTTGGTGCCCGCCTTCAGCGTCTTGAGGAAGGCGTTCTCCTCGGCGAGGGCGACCTTCTCGATGCGCTCGCGCTCGCTCATGAGCTCGGGGTACTGCTGGCTCATCGTCCCGATCACGGTGTTGATCAGGTCCTTGACCACCGGGCCGGTGGCGCCGAGCAGACGCATGTTGCGGATGGCGCGGCGCATGATGCGGCGCAGGACGTAGCCACGGCCCTCGTTGCCGGGGGTGACACCGTCGCCGATCAGCATGGTGGCGGTGCGCATGTGGTCGGTGACCACGCGCAGCGAGACGTCCGAGGCGTGCGAGTGGCCATAGGCGACACCGGTGAGCTCGGTGGCCTTCTTGATCACGGCCATCGACGTGTCGATCTCATACATGTTCTGCACGCCCTGCAGAATCATGGCGAGCCGCTCCAGGCCGAGCCCGGTGTCGATGTTCTTGCTCGGCAGGTCGCCGAGGATCTCGAAGTTCTCCTTGCCGATGCCCTCGCCGCGCTCGTACTGCATGAAGACGAGGTTCCAGATCTCCACGTACCGCTCGTCGTTGACGGCGGGGCCGCCTTCGACGCCGAACTCGGGGCCGCGGTCGTAGTTGATCTCGGAACACGGACCGCACGGTCCGGGCACGCCCATGGACCAGAAGTTGTCCTTCATGCCCAGGCGCTGGATGCGCTCCTTGGGCACGCCGACGACCTCGTGCCAGATCCGCTCGGCCTCGTCGTCGTCCTTGTAGACGGTGATCCACAGACGCTCGGGGTCGAGGCCGTAACCACCCTTGTCCTGGGGCGTGGTGAGCAGCTCCCAGGCGAGCTTGATGGCGCCTTCCTTGAAGTAGTCACCGAAGGAGAAGTTGCCGCACATCTGGAAGAAGGTGCCGTGCCGTGTGGTCTTGCCGACCTCTTCGATGTCGGGCGTGCGCACGCACTTCTGCACGCTGGTGGCGCGCACGAACGGCGGCTTGACCTCGCCCAGGAAGTAGGGCTTGAAGGGCACCATGCCGGCCGGGACGAGCAGCAGAGTCGGGTCGTCCGCGATGAGCGACGCCGAAGGGACGACGGTGTGACCGCGCTCCTCGAAGAAGCTCAACCAGCGGCGGCGGATTTCAGCCGACTCCATCAGTGGTCCTCATTCCGGTTGTTCGAGTACATCGGGCTCTCGATGTACTTCGGGCTGTTGCGGTTCTCGATGGCGGCGTGCCGCCGGGGTGCCGGGAGTTGGTCGACGGGCGCGTTCAGACCCAGTGCGTCGTCGAGTTCCGTCTCCCGCTGGGCCATGCCGGCGCGGACGTCGGACGCGAAGTCCAGTGCACGGTCCTTGACCCGGTGCCCCGCCTGCAGTGCCTTGTTCGCCGCCTGCGCGGCCAGGCTCTCGGGCGTCAGCTGCCTCAGCTTGCGGTTGACCTTGGTGGTGGCCCACACACCGGCGGCGACACCCGTGGTGAACCAGAACGTACGACGGAACATCGCTCGGTCAGTCTCTCTTTTCCCGGGTGTTCCGCTTCCCCCGTCGCGGGGACGGGACGGTGCGGCCCACGATCACGGTACGCCGGGGCGCTTTGGGGGGCACGTTCTCACGGCGGCCGGCAATCGCCCGGCGTACGCCGTAGCCGAATGCCGCGACCTTGACCAAGGGGCCGCCGAACGTGGACGCGACGGTCGTCGACAGCGCCGACGCGTTCGACGTGACCTCCTGGACGTCCGACGCGATCGCGTCGACCCGGTCGATCTGGGTCTGCGCGGAGCGCACCGCGGTGGAGGCGTCGGCCAGCAGCGGAACGGCCTGGTCGGTCACCTCCGACACCAGCTTGGTGGTCGCCTTGAGCGTCTGGGCCAGCCTCGCCAGTGCGACGGCGAGGAAGGAGACCAGGATCGCCCAGAAGACCGCCACGAGGATCCCGGCCACCTCACCACCGGACACCGTGCGCACCCGCTCCCTGGAACGTGCCTCAACATCGAAAACTCGTCCCCCGAGCCTATCGCGCCGGGGCGGCCGGTCCGTACCGGATTAGGGGCTGTCCGTCCGCACAATGCGACAGCCCGCCGGCTCGCCCGCCCGTGCGGGCGGGGAGACGGCGGGCTGATGTGCGGGAAGTCCCCGCGCCTACTGAGAAGTGATCAGCGGGCGTAGTACTCGACGACGAGCTGCTCGTCGCAGATCACCGGAACTTCCTTGCGGTTCGGCTCACGGTCCAGGCGGAACGCCAGGGCCTTGAGGTTCACCTGGAGGTAGCGCGGGGTCTCACCGTCAGGGGCGAAACCGCCCTCGCGGGCGATCTGGAAGAGCGTCTTGTCACGGCTGCGCTCGCGGACCATCACGACGTCGTCGGAACGAACGCGGAACGACGGCTTGTCGACCTTCTGGCCGTTGACCTCGATGTGGCCGTGGACGACCATCTGGCGGGCCTGGTAGATCGTGCGGGCGATGCCCGAACGCAGGACCAGCGCGTCGAGACGACGCTCCAGCTCGACGATCAGGGCCTCACCGGTCTTGCCCTGGACCTTGGACGCACGCTCGTAGGCACGCACCAGCTGACGCTCGGAGATGTCGTACTGAGCGCGCAGACGCTGCTTCTCCAGCAGACGGACCTTGTAGTCCGAGTTCTGCTTGCGGCCACGGCCGTGCTCGCCCGGCGGGTAGGGGCGGGCCTCGAAGTACTTGACGGCCTTCGGCGTCAGCGCGATGCCGAGGGCACGCGACTTCTTGACCTTGGGGCGGGACTGGTTCGCCATGAACCAAACACCTCGTGTTTCTCTGTGGAATCGGCTTCACCAGGGTTAGGGGAGGTCGCATCCGCAGCCGGGGAATCCCTGCGGGTCCACATGGGACCTGCCGGGCAGCCGCTCCCCTGGTCTGGGCACATACGTGCAGCACGCGAGTGGCCCACCGACCTGCACCCCGGGGCTCCCCGACGTAGGTGGTGGGCTGCCCGCGACACCGTTCGACGGTGCGCGACGCTCCTGGATCCCCGTGCCTGACGGCGGTGGGGTTCCGGCTGGGTGTCCCGCTCTGGTGGTGCCGACCGGGGCCGGACACGGGACTCAGCGCTGTAAAGGAGTCTACAGGGTGGCTACGGCTGCTTTCGACGCAGGTGCTTGCGGGTCCACTCCACGGCGTCCGCGTACCGCGACTCCGCGCCGTGCCGGGAGGGCGTGTAGTACTCGCGGTCCTTGAGCGCGTCCGGCGCGTACTGCTGGGCGGCGATGCCCTCGGGCAGGTCGTGCGGATACACGTACCCCTGCGCGTGGCCGAGCTTGGCGGCGCCCTTGTAGTGCCCGTCGCGCAGGTGCGGGGGCACGGGGCCGACCAGTCCCTTGCGCACGTCCTCCATGGCGGCGCCGATCGCCATGGTCGCCGAGTTGGACTTGGGGGCGAGGGCCAGGGCGATCGTGGCGTGGCTGAGGGTGAGCGCGGCCTCCGGGAAGCCGATCATCGCGACGGCCTGGGCGGCGGCGACGGCTATCGGCAGCGCGTTCGGGTCGGCGAGGCCGATGTCCTCGCTGGCGGAGATCATCAGGCGGCGGGCGATGAAGCGGGGGTCCTCCCCGGCCTCGATCATCCGGGCCAGGTAGTGCAGGGCCGCGTCGACGTCGGAGCCGCGGATGGACTTGATCAGGGCGCTCGCCACGTCGTAGTGCTGGTCGCCGTCGCGGTCGTACTTCACCGCGGCGCGGTCGACGGTCTCCTCCAGGGTGGTGAGGCCGATCTCCGCCTCGCCCTTGTCGAGAGCGGCTCCGGCCGCGGCCTCCAGGGCGGTCAGGGCGCGTCGGGCGTCGCCGCCGGCGATCCGCAGCAGATGGGCCTCGGTGTCCTCGGGGAGGGTGACCGCGCCCGCCAGGCCGCGCTCGTCGCTCAGGGCCCGACGCAGCAGGCCGCGCAGGTCGTCGTCCGTGAGCGGCTCGAGGGTGAGCAGCAGGGAGCGGGACAGCAGCGGGGAGATCACCGAGAAATACGGGTTCTCGGTGGTCGCGGCGATGAGGGTCACCCAGCGGTTCTCGACCGCCGGAAGCAGGGAGTCCTGCTGGGCCTTGCTGAAACGGTGGATCTCGTCGAGGAAGAGGACGGTCTCCTTGCCGAAGCCTCCGGTGGCGCGTCGGGCGCCGTCGATGACCGCGCGGACCTCCTTCACGCCCGCGGTGATCGCCGACAGCTCCACGAAGCGTTTGTTGGTGGCCTTGGAGACGACATAGGCCAGTGTCGTCTTGCCGGTGCCGGGCGGGCCCCAGAGGATCACCGACGAGGGTCCGGCGGGGCCGCCGTTGCCCTCGCCGACCAGTCTGCGCAGCGGAGAGCCCGGCTTGAGCAGGTGCTGCTGGCCCACGACCTCATCGAGGGTGCGCGGGCGCATGCGGACCGCCAGGGGACTGCCTGTCGGGTCCTTCTCCTGGCGTTCTTCTGCGGCGGCGGTGAACAGGTCGGGCTCCACGCTGAAACCCTATGTCACACCACTGACTACGCCGCCGGTCCCGAGCCGGCCCGGCCCGGGACCGGCGCCGCCCGGGTCCCGGCTCAGGCCCAGAGCTGGCTGCCCCAGCGGGTCAGGATCAGCATGGCGATGATGCCGACGTGGGTCACCGGGAGGACCCAGGTGAACTCGCCGAGGAAGTTCTTCACCGGACGGGGGGCGGGCAGGAAGTCGTTGCGGACGTTGAACGACGTCACGTACCAGAACATGGTGATCGTGGCCACCCAGGCCAGCGAGCACCACAGGCACAGCGCATTGATCCGGTACAGCGACTCGAACTGCAGCCAGGTGACGAAGCCGACGCCGAAGAGCGTGCCGAAGTTGAAGGTCAGCCAGTACCAGCGCGGGAAGCGCGCACGGGCCAGCAGGCTCATGCCCACGCAGATCACGATGCCGTAGCAGACAAGCCCCAGCATCGGGTTGGGGAACCCGAAGGCCGCGGCCTGCTTGCTCTCCATGACGCTGCCGCAGGACACGATCGGGTTGATGCTGCAGCTGGGGGTGAACGTCTTGCCGCTCACCTTGCCCTCGAGGATCTTGAACTTGTCGATCGTGATGACCCACGCGGCGAGCAGCCCGGCCGCACCGGTGATCACCAGCAGCAGGGCGAACGCACGGCTGCCGCCCACCGACGCGGGCGCGTCCGCGCGTTCCGACTCGGTCGACTCGGTGGAGACGTCCTTCACTGTCGTCTTGCTCATCACGTCGATTCCGATACTCGAGGGTGGACCTGCGGTCAGTGGTCATTGTGCCGCACTTGCGTATGTGTCCACCGTTCGATGGACACAAGCAAGTACGCACGGCCGTCCCGGAGCGTTCGGTTCCGGCCGATGCTCGTGGCCATGACCACACACGCGAACGGACTCGCGGTGGACGTACGGGGGCTGCGCAAGCAGTACGGGGACGTGACCGCGGTCGACGGAATCGATCTCGGGATCCGGCGGGGCGAGGTGTTCGGCCTGCTCGGGCCCAACGGGGCGGGCAAGACCACCACCGTGGAGATCCTTCAGGGCAACCGCGACGGGGGCGAGGTGTCCGTGCTGGGGGCGGACCCGGCGCACGGCACGCGCGCGTGGCGCTCGAAAGTCGGCATCGTCTGGCAGGACGAATCGGCGCCCGCGGAGTTGACGGTCCGCGAGACGGTTCGGCATTTCGCCCGCTACTACCCGCGCCCGCGCGACCCCGATCACGTCATCGGCCTTGTGGGGCTCGAGGCGAAGACGAACAGCCGGATCAAGGCGCTGTCCGGCGGCCAGCGCCGGCGCCTCGACGTGGCCCTCGGGGTGATCGGCGACCCGGAGCTGCTGCTCCTGGACGAGCCGACGACCGGCTTCGACCCGGCCGCCAGGCGTCAGTTCTGGGACCTGATCCGCACCCTCGCCGACGAGGGCACGACGATCCTGCTCACCACGCGCTATCTGCAGGAGGCGGAGGCGCTGGCGCACCGGCTGGCGGTCGTCGCCGGGGGCCGCGTGGTCGCCGAGGGCACTCCGGCGGCGCTTCGGGACCGGTACGGCAGCGAGGCCACCGTCGAGTGGACGGAGGCGGACGGCACCGGGCGCAGCGAGCGCACCGGGACGCCGACCCGGACGGTCGCCGAGCTGACCCGGCGCTTCGACGGCGAGATCCCGGGGCTGCTAGACCCGAGCGGCCACGCCTTTCGGAGCGCGAGACGGCGGTGCTGCGACTGGTGGCCGACGGCTGCACCAACGCCGAGATCGGGCGGCGGCTGTTCATCGGGGAGTCGACGGTCAAGACCCATCTGCTGCGGATCTTCGGAAAACTCGGCGTGGACGACAGGACGGCGGCCGTCACCCGCGCCATGCGCCACGGGCTCCTGGACCAATGACGAAGGGCCCCGGGTTGCCGCCCGGGGCCCTCGTGCGCCCGGTCAGCCGAGCTTGGTCTCCAGTTCCGCGACGATCTCGTTCATACCGACCGCGACCTGCTCCCCGGACTCCATGTCCTTGAGCTGGACCACGCCGTCGGCGAGATCCCGCTCGCCCGCCACGATCGTGTAGCGGGCGCCACTGCGGTTCGCGTTCTTCATCGCGCCCTTGAGGCCCTTGGCGCCGTACGAGAAGTCAGCCGCGATGCCCAACTTGCGCAGCTCGGTGACCTTGGCGAACAGGATCCTGCGGGCCTCCTCGCCCAGCGGGACCGCGAACACGCTGGTGGATTCGGGGAGTTCGAGTTCGACTCCCTCCGCCTCCAGGGCGAGCACCGTGCGGTCGACGCCCAGGGCCCAGCCCACGGACGGCAGCGAGGGGCCACCGATCATCTCCGACAGACCGTCGTAGCGGCCCCCGCCGCCCACGGCAGACTGGGAGCCCAGACCGTCGTGGACGAACTCGAACGTCGTACGCGTGTAGTAGTCCAGGCCCCGCACCAGCTTCGGGTCGTCCTCGAAGGCCACGCCTGCCGCGGTGATCAGTTCGCGGACCTCCTCGTGGTACGCCTTGCAGGCGTCGCAAAGGTAGTCGCGCAGCAGCGGGGCGCCCGTCAACTGCTTCTGGACGGACTCCCGCTTGTCGTCGAGCACCCGCAACGGATTGATCTCGATCCGGCGGCGCGTGTCCTCGTCCAGTTCGAGGCCGCGCAGGAATTCCTGGAGCGCGGCGCGGTAGACCGGGCGGCACTCCTTGTCGCCGAGGCTGTTCAGCAGGATGCGGAAGCTCCGCAGCCCGAGCGAACGGTAGGCCTGGTCGGCCAGGATGATCAGCTCAGCGTCGAGGTACGGGTCCTCGGCACCGATCGCCTCCGCGCCGACCTGCGAGAAGTGGCGGTAGCGGCCCTTCTGAGGGCGCTCGTAGCGATAGTAGGAGCCCGAGTACCAGAGCTTGACCGGCAGGTTGCCCGCCTTGTGCAGGTTGGCCTCCAGAGCCGCGCGCAACACGGAGGCGGTGCCCTCGGGGCGCAGCGCCAGCTTGTCGCCGCCTTTCGTCTCGAAGGCGTACATCTCTTTGGTCACGATGTCGGTGGACTCGCCCACACCGCGCGCGAACAACTCGACGCTCTCGAAGCCGGGCGTCTCGATGTAGCCGTAGCCGGAGTTGCGCAGCGGGGCCGCGATGGCCTCGCGCACGGCGAGGTACTTGGCGGACTCGGGCGGGATCAGGTCGTACGTGCCCTTGGGGGCCTTGAAGGTGCTCACGAAAGGTCTCGTCACATTCCTCGTCGGGGAGCGTCGTCGACGTTCGCTCCCAGGCCGGCAGCCACCTGTCGCAGATAGGGATTGGCGGCTCGCTCCTGGCCGATGGTCGTCTGGGGGCCGTGACCGGACAGCACCACGGTCGAGTCGTCGAGCGGCAGGCACACACGGGCCAGCGAGTCGAGCATCTCGGCCATGTCACCGCCGGGCAGGTCGGTGCGTCCGATGGAGCCGGCGAACAGCAGATCGCCCGAGAAGAGGATCGGCGGGATGTCCGCCGCCTCGGGCATGCCGAAGGTCACCGACCCCTTGGTATGGCCCGGCGCGTACGCGACGGACAGCTCCAGACCCGCCAGCTCCAGCTTCGTGCCGTCGCTGAGCTCCTTGACGTCGTCCGGCTCGCCCACGGCCAGCTCGCCCATCAGCGGCATCCCGATGGAACGCCCGATCGCCTTCTCCGGGTCGCCCATCATGTACCGGTCCTCGGGGTGGATCCACGCCGGCACGTCGTGTGCGCCGCACACGGGGACGACCGAGGCGACGTGATCGATGTGCCCGTGGGTGAGGACGACGGCGACGGGCTTGAGCCGATGCTTCCTGAGCGCTTCCTCGACTCCTTGGGCGGCCTGGTGGCCGGGGTCGATGATCACGCACTCCTCACCCGCGGCGGGGGCGACCAGGTAACAGTTGGTCCCCCAGGCCCCGGCGGGGAACCCGGCAATGAGCACGATCGTCCTTGGTTGTGTAGTACGGGGGTGACTGGCTGTGGGTCAGAGCCTACCGGCGCTGCCGATTCCTCAGCGAACCCATATACGGTACGGGGCACGCGCTTGCGGACGGCACACCAGACGCACGCGTACCGGTCGGCGTACGAGACGCATGAGGAGACAACCCCGTGGTCAGCCAGGAACAGCGGCGGCGACAGCTCGCCCGGGAGAAGTTCTTGCGGCAGCAGCAGCGGCGTACGGAGATGCGCCGCAAGGCACGCACGCGCAATTCCGTGATCGCATCGGCCCTCGCGGTCGTCGTCGTGGGCGGCCTGGTGTCGTTCACGACCGGGGTCTTCACGAATGACGACAAGAAAGCGAACGCGGGCGCCGAGGTGACGCCGAGCGCCTCCGCGCCCAGCAAGGCGCCGGACCCGTGCGAGAAGCCCGCCTCGGGCAAGGTCAAGTCGCTGAGCTGGAAGAAGGAGCCGGCGATGACCATCGACACGTCGGCCGAGTACACGATGAAGCTGGCGACCACGTGCGGTGACATCGGCATCGCGATGAAGACGGCCGCCGCCCCGCACACCGTGAACTCGTTCGACTTCCTGACGAAACAGGGCTTCTTCGACCACACCAAGTGCCACCGGCTCACCACCAACGGCATCTACGTGCTCCAGTGCGGCGACCCGCAGGGCACCGGCGCGGGCGGTCCCGGCTACACGATTCCCGACGAGAACCTCAAGGACAAAAGCCTGAAGGCGAACGTGTATCCGGCGGGCACGGTCGCCATGGCCAACACCGGGCAGCAGCACACCGGAGGCAGCCAGTTCTTCCTCGTCTACCAGGACAGTCAGCTGCCGCCCAGCTACACACCGTTCGGAACCATCGACACGGCCGGCATGGCGGTGCTCAAGAAGATCGCCGCCGCCGGTGAGAGCACGGGCGCGGGCGACGGGGCACCGAACGCGACCGTCGTGATCAACAAGGCGACAGTGACGAAATCCTGACCGTCAACTGCGAAATTTCGGTCGCGCGGGATGCGGACAGCCGCCCCGCCGGTCGCCTATGTTGGCGGTGACGAAACTGTGGACGATGCTCGGGGGCGCTGAGGCACCTCGCAGGCATCATGTGGAGGAGGCGCTGTGAGCAGCGACCCGTGGGGCCGCGTCGACGAGACGGGGACCGTGTACGTGCGAACGGCCGACGGCGAGAAGGTCGTCGGCTCCTGGCAGGCCGGCTCCCCCGAGGAGGCACTGGCCTACTTCGAGCGCAAGTACGAGGGCCTGGTGGTCGAGATCGGCCTCCTCGAGAAGCGAGTACAGACCACCGACCTCTCGGCGAAGGACGCCCAGGCGGCGATCGACCACCTGCGGGAGCAGGTCGAGGCGCACCACGCGGTCGGTGACCTGGACGCACTGCGGGCACGTCTGGACAAGCTCGTGGAGACGGTCGAGGCGCGCCGCGAGGAGCGCAAGGTGCAGCGGGCCAAGCAGTCCGACGAGGCGCGGCACGCCAAGGAGGCGCTGGTCGTCGAGGCGGAGGAGCTGGCGCAGTCCGATCAGTGGCGGGCGGCCGGCGAGCGGCTGCGGTCGCTGGTGGACACCTGGAAGGGGCTGCCGCGGCTGGACCGGAAGTCGGACGACGAGCTGTGGCACCGCTTCTCGCACGCCCGCTCGGCGTTCTCCAAGCGTCGCAAGGCACACTTCGCGCAGCTCGACGCGCAGCGCGAGGATGCCCGCAAGACGAAGGAGAGGCTGGTCGCCGAGGCCGAAGCGTTGTCGGGCTCGACGGACTGGGGTCCCACGGCGGCTCGCTACCGCGACCTGATGACCGAGTGGAAGGCCGCGGGCCGTGCCCAGCGCGAGCACGAGGACGATCTGTGGAACCGCTTCCGCGGCGCCCAGGACGTGTTCTTCGCGGCTCGCAGCTCGGTCTTCGCGGAGCGTGACGCCGAGCAGACCGAGAACCTCAAGCTCAAGGAGGAGCTGGCCGAGGAGGCGGAGAAGCTGCTGCCGATCACGGATCTGAAGGCCGCCAGGGCCGCCTTCCGCTCGATCAACGAGCGCTGGGAGGCCATCGGCCACGTGCCGCGCGACGCGCGGCCGAGGGTCGAGGGCCGGATGCACACGGTCGACCGGGCTCTCCAGGATGCCGAGGAAACCGAGTGGCGCCGTACGAACCCGGAGGCGCGGGCGCGTGCCGAGGGTCTCACCGGACAGCTGCAGGCGGCCGTGGACAAGCTGAAGGGCCAGATCGAGCAGGCTCGCGCTGCGGGCAACACCGCGAGGGCCGAGAAGCTGGAGAAGGAACTGGATGGCCGTCAGGCGCTTCTGGACCAGGCTCTGAAGGGGCTGCAGGAGTTCGGCGGCTGACCCTTCGGTGGGCTCGAGCGAAAGGGGCTTGCGTACACGGTGTACGCAAGCCCCTTTCGCGTACCGGGCCGAGGGACTACGACGGTCTGCGTGCCGACGTGACGCGGTAGACGTCGTACACGCCCTCCACGCCCCGGACCGCCTTCAGGACGTGCCCCAGATGCTTGGGGTCGCCCATCTCGAAGGTGAAGCGGGAGGTGGCGACGCGGTCGCGGGACGTCTGGACCGCGGCCGAGAGGATGTTGACGTGCTGGTCGGACAGGACCCGGGTGACGTCCGAGAGCAGTCGCGAGCGGTCGAGTGCTTCCACCTGGATCGCCACCAGGAAGACCGACGACTGGGTCGGGGCCCACTCCACCTCGAGGATGCGCTCCGGCTCCCGCGACAGTGACTCCACGTTGACACAGTCGGTGCGGTGGACCGATACGCCGCTGCCCCGGGTGACGAAGCCGATGATCGGATCGCCGGGGACGGGCGTGCAGCAGCGGGCCAGCTTGACCCAGACGTCCTCGACGCCCTTGACCATGACGCCCGGGTCCTGGTTGCGGCGCCGCTTGCGGCCGCGGCCCCGCGCCGGCGGAACGGCCTCGTCGATCTCCTCGGTGGCGGCCTCCTCGCCGCCGAGCGCCTGTACCAGCTTCTGCACGACGTTCTGCGCGGCGACATGCCCCTCGCCGATCGCCGCGTACAGGGACGAGATGTCCGGGTAGCGCATCTCGTGGGCGAGGGTGACGAGCGAGTCGCCGGTCAGGATGCGCTGGATCGGCAGGTTCTGCTTGCGCATCGCCCGTGCGATCGCGTCCTTGCCCTGCTCGATCGCCTCCTCGCGCCGCTCCTTGGAGAACCACGCGCGGATCTTGTTGCGGGCACGCGGGGACTTGACGAAGCCGAGCCAGTCACGGGACGGCCCCGCGCCTGGCGCCTTGGAGGTGAAGACCTCCACCAAGTCGCCGTTGTCCAGGGTCGATTCGAGCGGTACCAGGCGGCCGTTGACTCTGGCCCCGATCGTCCGGTGGCCGACCTCCGTGTGGACCGCGTACGCGAAGTCCACCGGGGTGGCGCCGGCCGGAAGCGCTATGACGTCGCCCTTCGGGGTGAAGACGAAGACCTCGTTGCGGGACAGGTCGAAGCGCAGGGACTCCAGGAACTCGCTCGGGTCCTCGGTCTCCTTCTGCCAGTCGAGCAACTGGCGCAGCCACGCCATGTCGTTGACGGCGTCCTTGTCCTTGGCGTTCGAACGAGGCGCGTCCGTACGGATCTTGGAGGCGCCCGCGACGGCCTCCTGCTTGTACTTCCAGTGCGCGGCGATGCCGTACTCGGCACGGCGGTGCATGTCGAACGTGCGGATCTGCAGTTCGACCGGCTTGCCGTTGGGCCCGATCACCGTCGTGTGCAGCGACTGGTACATGTTGAACTTGGGCATCGCGATGTAGTCCTTGAACCGCCCTGGAACGGGGTTCCAGCGGGCGTGGACCGTGCCCAGTGCCGCATAGCAGTCGCGGACCGTGTCGACGAGGACGCGGATGCCGACCAGGTCGTAGATCTCCGCGAAGTCACGGCCGCGGACGATCATCTTCTGGTAGACGCTGTAGTAGTGCTTGGGGCGGCCGGTGACGGTCGCCTTGATGCGGGCCGCGCGCAGGTCGGCCTGGACCTCGTCGGTCACTATGGCGAGGTACTCGTCGCGCTTGGGCGCACGCTCGGCGACCAGGCGGACGATCTCGTCGTACATCTTGGGGTAGAGGATCGCGAAGGCAAGGTCCTCGAGCTCCCATTTGATCGTGTTCATGCCCAGCCGGTGGGCGAGCGGCGCGAAGATCTCCAGCGTCTCGCGCGCCTTCTTCTCCTGCTTCTCACGCTTGAGGTAGCGCATGGTGCGCATGTTGTGCAGGCGGTCGGCGAGCTTGATGACCAGGACCCGCGGGTCCTTGGCCATGGCGACGACCATCTTGCGCACGGTCTCGGCCTGCGCGGCCTCGCCGAACTTCACCTTGTCCAGCTTGGTGACGCCGTCGACGAGGAGCGCGACGGTGTCCCCGAAGTCTCGGCGCAGCTGGTCGAGGCCGTACTCGGTGTCCTCGACGGTGTCGTGCAACAGGCCCGCCATCAGCGTCGCCGGGTCCATGCCCAGCTCGGCGAGGATGGTGGTCACCGCGAGCGGGTGCGTGATGTACGGGTCGCCGCTCTTGCGCTTCTGGCCGCGGTGCCAGCGCTCGGCGACCTGGTAGGCACGCTCGATCTGGCGGAGCGTCGCGTTCTCGATCTTCGGATCGTTGCTGCGCACTATCCGCAGCAGCGGCTCGAGGACCGGGTTGTACGGGTTGGCGCGCTGCACGCCGAGCCGGGCGAGACGGGCCCGCACACGGTTGGAGGAGCCGGAGCGGGTGGGCGAGGCCGGAGCGGGGCGGACCGCCGCGGAGCGCTCGGCGGGGACCGGTTTGGGGCGCGACTGCTCGGCCGCCTGGTCGACGGGCGCCGACTGGGCGTGCTCGACCGGCCCGTGCGGGGCGTCCTTGGCGCTCCGTGCGGGCTTCGCCGCGGCCTGCGACGTCGGCTGGGGCTTGGCGGCGGTCAGTGGCTGGGCCTCGTCTGGCAACAGGGCTCCTCTGCGCGTTCCGGGTCCCCCGGTCAGGCTCCGGAGACCCCATGGTAGCGATCCTGGGCTCCGGGCTCGCCTCCAGTCTGTGGCGACGACCTTCCCTCGTACAAACGCACGAGGCGGGCACCGGATTCCTCCGGGCCCGCCTCACGGTGTCCTGTGGCCCTCCGCGGTCTTGCGCGCGGGTTACCACGGTGGGTCTCAGACCTGAAGCAGCGCCTCCAGCGGCGCCCCGGCGAGGGCCGGAGCCAGGCGGGCACGCCCGCCCAGGAAGCCCAGTTCCATGAGCACGGACACACCGGCCACCTCGGCGCCCGCCCGGCGGATGAGCCGCAGTGAGGCCTCGGCGGTGCCGCCGGTGGCGAGGACGTCGTCGACGACCATCACACGGTCCTGCGCGGACAGATCCTCGGCGTGCACCTCGATCTCGGCCGAGCCGTACTCCAGGTTGTACGCCTGCCTCAGGGTGGCGCCGGGGAGCTTGCCCACCTTGCGTACGGGGACGAAGCCGACGCCCGCGCGCACGGCGGCCGGGGCGCCGAGGATGAATCCCCTGGCCTCCAAGCCGACGATCTTCGTCGCTCCGTGCCGCACGGTCAGCTCCGCCAGAGCCTCGGTGAGCGCCGCGAACGCCGCCGGGTCCGCGAGCAGCGGCGTGATGTCCTTGAACATCACGCCCGGCTCCGGGTGGTCGGGGACGTCGCGGATGCGGCTGAGGAGCAGGGCCCGTATGTCGGTCATCGGCGCTTTCCGGAGGGTCGGCCACGCCCGCGGGAACGGGACGCGTGCTGGTGGCGCTGGCCGACGACCGCGGGCGCGGAGTCTTCGGGCTCGTGGTCGTCGGAGTTCCCGTCGGCGCGCTCCCCGAAGGCCTGCTCCTCGGCGGCGGCCTGGGCCCGCTTGGCGAGGACGCGCTTCTTGAGGGACTTCATCTGCGGCTCGCGCTCCTTGAGGTCGGCGACGAGCGGCGTGGCGATGAAGATCGACGAGTACGCGCCGGCCGCGAGACCGACGAACAGCGACAGGGAGATGTCGTTCAGCGTGCCGGCACCGAGAATGCCGCCGCCGATGAACAGCAGACCGGCGACCGGGAGCAGCGCCACCACGGTGGTGTTGATGGAGCGCACCAGGGTGCTGTTGATGGAGCGGTTGGCGACGTCGCTGTAGGACCAGCGGGTCTGCTTGGTGAGGTCCTTCGTCTGCTCCTTGAGGCTGTCGAAGACGACGACCGTGTCGTAGAGCGAGTAACCGAGGATCGTCAGCAGACCGATCACCGTACCGGGCGTCACCTCGAAGCCGACGAGGGCGTAGATACCCGTCGTGATGGTGATGTCGTGGATCAGCGCGACGAGGGCCGCGACAGCCATCCGCCACTCGAAGGCGATCGCCAGGTAGATGACGACGAGCACCATGAAGATCGCCAGGCCCTGCCAGGCCTTGCTGGCGATCTGCTCGCCCCAGCTGGGGCCGACCAGATCCGCGTTGATCTTCTCGGAGTCGACACTCAGGTCCTTGGCGAGCTGATCCTTGATCTGGTCGGCCTTGCCGGTGTCGATACCGGCGATCTGGATACGCAGACCGCCCGTACCGAGCTTCTGCACGACCGCCTGGTGGCCCGCGGACTCCTCCGCGTACGTCTCGGCCTGCGCGACCGAGACGCTGGTCTTCGGGGTGGTGAAGACGGCACCGCCCTGGAACTCGATGCCCATGTTCAGACCGCGTACCGTCAGGCCGAGGATGGCCGTGATGGTGATCAGGATCGAGATGCCGTACCAGATCTTGCGGTTGCCGACGAAGTCATAACCGACCTCGCCTCGGTGGAGCCTGGCGCCGAGGTTGCCGAGCTTGGACATCTCTCACGCCTCCTTCGGGTCGACGGGGGCGGAGGGACGACGGGTACGCCGCAGAGGCGGCTTGGCGCCGAGACGCTTGGGGTCGAGGCCGGACCAGCTGTGGCCGCTCCCGAAGAACTTCCGGCGCGCGAGGATCGTCATCAGCGGCTTGGTGAACAGGAAGACGACGACCACATCGAGAACCGTGGTGAGTCCGAGCGTGAAGGCGAAGCCCTGGACCTTGCCGACGGTGACGATGAACAGCACCGCGGCGGCGAGGAAAGACACGAAGTCCGAGACCAGGACGGTGCGCCGGGCACGCGGCCAGGCCCGCTCGACAGCAGGCCGCAGCGAGCGGCCCTCACGGATCTCGTCCCGGATGCGTTCGAAGAACACGATGAACGAGTCCGCGGTGATACCGATCGCGACGATGGCGCCGCAGACCGCCGGCAGGTTCAGCGCGAAGCCGATGGTCGGGCCGAGCAGCGACATGATCACGTAAGTGAGGATGGCCGAGACCAGCAGCGAGGCGACCGCGATCATCGACAGACCGCGGTAGTAGACCACCAGGTAGATCACAACCAGCGCGAGGCCGATCGCACCGGCGATCAGACCGGCGTGCAGCTGCTCACCGCCGAGCGCGGCGGTGACGGTCGTGACGCTCTGCTCCTCGAAGGAGAGCGGGAGGGCGCCGTAGGACAGGACGTTGGCCAGGTCCTTGGCCTCGGTCTGGTCGAAGCTGCCGGTGATCTCGGCGTTGCCGCCGGTCAGCGCCTGCTGGACGTAGGGGTCGGAGACGACCTCACCGTCGAGGACGATCGCGAACTGGTTCTGCGGCGACTGTTTCTGCGCCAGCTTCCCGGTGATGCTCGCGAACTTCTTGGCACCCGCGGACGTGAAGTCCATGGTGACCTTCCAGCCACCGGCGCCCTGGGTGTCGTAGACCGCGTCGGCCTTCTTCACATCCGTACCGGCCACCTCGGCCGGGCCGAGGACGTACTTCTGCCACTGCTTCTGCGAGTTCTGACCGCAGGCGACGGTGGGCTCGGTGGGCTTGGCGCCCACACCCGCCTTGGCGCGGGCGGCCGGGTCGGCGCAATTCAGCGCGGCGTACTGGGCCTGGAGCGCGGCGGTCGCGTCGGAGCCGGCCGACGGGGAGGCGCTGGCGGAGGGGCTCGCGCTCGAGGAGGCCGAGGCGGAGCCGGACGGCGACGGTGACGAGGTGGCCTTGAGCGCGTCGGTCACGGGGCGGCCCTGAGAGGTGGCGCTCGCCGATGGCGTGGCGGACCCGGACGGGGTCGCGGAGCTTGAGGAGGTCGCCTTGCTGCCGGCCTGCTTCGAGGGGCTGCTGGAAGCGCTCGGCGTCGCGCCGGGGGAGGCTGCCGAGCCGGTGACCTCGGTGGCCAGAACGGGGCGGAAGTACAGCTTGGCCGTGGTGCCGACCTGCTCCCGGGCCTGCTTGGAGTTCGTGCCCCTGGGGATGTTCACGATGATGTTGCGATCGCCCTGCGTCTGGACCTCGGCCTCCGAGACGCCAAGACCGTTGACACGGCGGTTCATGATGTCGACCGCGGTGTCCATGTTGGTCTTGTTGATCGCGGATTCCTGGCCGCTCTTCGCCTTGAGCGTGATGCTCGTGCCACCGGCGAGGTCGATGCCGAGACGCGGAGTGGTGTGCCCGGAGGCGAACATTCCCCCGGTGAGCGCCGCGATGGCGATCAGGATGAGGGCCAGTGAGCGCCCCGGCTTGCTCTGGGCGCTCGCGCTCCGGCCCTTCTTCGGTGCTGCCACCTTCTCGTACTCCCTCTCAGGCCGCCGCGCGCGAGGTCAGCGTGCGGGCAACCATGACATTTTGTCGGGATTCCGTGCGAAAACCGCACAACCCGGGACCGGGGCGCGTGTCGGCGCTCCGGTCCCGGGATACGGCTACTTCGCCTCGGCCTCGCCGTCGGACTTCTTCGGCTCTGCTGCGTCGGCCTTCGCCTCCGCCGGCGTGTCGGCGGCGTCCTCGACCTCGTCCTTCTTGCCGAGGTCCACGGGCTTGTCGTCGGAGGCGTCGGCGGCGGGCTCGTCGGTCTCGGTGAGGGAGGAGGCGTCGTCCGGCACGACCGTGCCGTCGGCCTTCAGATCGTGTTCGATGCCGTGGACGATGCGGTTGTACTCGTCGTCGGAGAGGACGGCACCGATCGCGTTCTTGGCGAAGAGCAGTTCCACGCCCGGGCCCGCGTCGACGAGGATCGTGTCGTCGTTGACCTCCTTGACCGTCGCGTACATGCCCCCGATCGTGCGGACACCACTGCCGGGCTGCAACTCGTTGCGCATCTGCGCGGCCTGGTGCTGCTTGCGCTTGGCCGAGCGGGTCATCAGGAACATGGCCCCGATGAGCACGATGAACGGGAGGAGGGTCACGATATTCACGGGACGGAGTTTCCTTCGCACGACCGCTGAATCGGCGGCCTGATGGATTGGGGGTGGTCGGCACCGCCCCTTAGAGGCGGCATCGGCGGAGTCTAAGGGAGTCCGCACGCATGGAACAACGCTCAGCATCGCACCGGGGTTCCTGCCGGTGCGAGTACCGCGTCGTCACGCCCCGAACAGGTCCTGTTGTCCGTTTCCCCCGGTGGTTCCGTGTGGCGCGGTGAGACCGAGGTGAGCCCAGGCAGCCGGGGTCGCCACCCGTCCGCGCGGAGTACGGGCGAGAAGGCCCTCCCGGACCAGAAACGGTTCCGCAACCTCCTCCACCGTCTCACGTTCCTCCCCCACCGCGACCGCGAGCGTGGACAGTCCGACGGGGCCGCCGCCGAACAGCTTCAGCAGCGCCTGCAGGACGGCACGGTCGAGCCGGTCGAGGCCGCGGGCGTCGACCTCGTAGACGCTGAGCGCGGCGCCGGCAATCTCGCGGGTGATCACGCCGTCGGCCTTGACCTGCGCATAGTCCCGGACGCGACGCAGCAGGCGGTTGGCGATGCGGGGGGTGCCGCGGGACCGTCCGGCGATTTCGGCGGCCCCGTCGGGATCGATCTCGACGTCGAGGAGGCTCGCCGAGCGGTGGATGACCCGCTCCAGCTCGACGGGCTCGTAGAACTCCATGTGCGCGGTGAAGCCGAAGCGGTCGCGCAGCGGGGGCGGCAGCAGTCCGGCCCGTGTGGTGGCGCCGACCAGGGTGAACGGCGGCAGCTCGAGGGGGATGGCGGTGGCGCCGGGCCCCTTGCCGACGATCACGTCGACGCGGAAGTCCTCCATCGCCATGTAGAGCATCTCCTCGGCGGGCCGGGACATGCGGTGGATCTCGTCGAGGAAGAGGACCTCGCCCTCCTGCAAGGAGGAGAGGATCGCCGCGAGGTCGCCGGCGTGCTGGATGGCGGGACCGCTGGTGATGCGGATGGGCGCGTCCATCTCCGCCGCGATGATCATCGACAGCGTCGTCTTGCCGAGGCCGGGGGCGCCGGACAGCAGCACGTGGTCGGCGGTGGCGCCCCGCGCGCGGGCCGCGCGCAGCACGAGATCCAGCTGCTCGCGGACCTTCTCCTGGCCGATGAACTCGCCCAGGTCCTTGGGGCGCAGCGCGGCCTCGACGGCCTGGTCCTCACGGTCGGCGGACGCGCCGACGAGCCGCTCGGCGGCGGGGATTTCGGTCGAGTCGTCCCAGTTCATGTGGTGTGCCTCGGGGTGGGGTGGTCGGGCCGGACGGGTCAGCGGGCGCGGTTCAGGGTCTGCAAGGCCGCCTTGAGGAGGGCGCCCACCTGGGGGGTGCCCTCGGTGGCCTCCGCCCGCGGGGCGACCGCGGCGACGGCCTCGTCCGCCTCACGCGTGGCGTACCCGAGGCCGATCAGGGCTGCGTGCAACTGGTCGCGCCAGCCGGAGGAGACCGGCCTGCCGACCGCGGGAGCACCGATCGGCTCACCGAGGCGGTCCTTCAGCTCCAGGAGCAGCTTCTGCGCCCCCTTCTTGCCGATGCCGGGGACGGCGGTGAGGGCCTTCTCGTCACCGGTCGCCACGGCCCTGCGCAGGGCGTCCGGACTGTGTACGGCCAGCATCGACTGGGCCAGGCGGGGTCCGACACCGCTCGCGGTCTGCAGCAGCTCGAATACCTGGCGCTCGTCGTCGTCCGCGAAGCCGTACAGGGTCAGCGAGTCCTCCCGTACGACCAGCGAGGTGGCAAGCTTCGCCGGCCGGCCGACCCGGAGCCCGGAGAGCGTGTTCGGCGTGCACTGGACGGCGATGCCGACGCCGCCCACCTCGACCACCGCGGAGTCCGGGGCGAGGGCGGCAACCGGGCCGCTGACGAAGGCGATCATGCGGGACGGCCTTTCGATGCGTGCAGGGCGACGGCCTGCTGGAGTCGGTTCTGGGCGGGGGCGCGCCAGATGTGGCAGATGGCGAGCGCGAGGGCGTCGGCGGCGTCGGCGGGCTTGGGTGGTGCGTCGAGCCGGAGCAGCCGGGTGATCATGGCGCCGACCTGCGCCTTGTCGGCACGCCCTGTGCCGGTGACGGCGGCCTTGACCTCGCTGGGCGTGTGCAGGGCGACGGGGATGCCACGCCGGGCGGCGCAGAGCATGGCGACGGCGCTGGCCTGGGCGGTGCCCATCACCGTGCGCACGTTGTGCTGACTGAAGACCCGTTCCACGGCGACGAACTCGGGCCGGTACTCGTCCAGCCACTGCTCGATGCCCTGCTCGACGGCGACGAGGCGGTGGCCGAGCTCGGCGTCGACGGGCGTACGGACGACGCCGACCCCGAGCAGGGTCAGCGGCCGTCCGGGAACGCCCTCGACGACGCCGACACCGCACCGGGTCAGCCCCGGGTCCACCCCCAGTACGCGCACGCGCCCTCCCTTCGCTCTCCCCGGGTCGCCGATGGGCTGTCTCCCCGGTTCGTGCAGGCTATCGGGTGCCACCGACAACGATCGGCAAAGCGACGGGCCGACGGGTGGTGCCCCGTCGGCCCGGTCGGTTCGCGGCGGCGTTACGCCTCGACCTTCTCCATGATCTCGTCGCTGACGTCGAAGTTGGCGAAGACGTTCTGCACGTCGTCGCTGTCCTCGAGCGCGTCGATCAGCTTGAAGATCCTCTTGGCGCCTTCCTCGTCCAGCTCGACCTGAACGGAGGGCACGAAGTTGGCCTCGGCGGAGTCGTAGTCGATCCCGCCCTGCTGGAGGGCGGTGCGGACCGCGATCAGGTCGGTCGCCTCGCTGATCACCTCGAAGGACTCGCCTAGGTCGTTGACCTCCTCGGCGCCCGCATCGAGCACGGCACCCAGCACGTCGTCCTCGGTCAGCTCGCCCTTGGGGACGATCACGACGCCCTTGCGGGTGAACATGTACGACACGGAGCCCGGGTCGGCCATGGAGCCGCCGTTGCGGGTCATGGCGACGCGCACGTCGGAGGCGGCGCGGTTGCGGTTGTCGGTGAGGCACTCGATGAGCACCGCGACACCGTTCGGGCCGTAACCCTCGTACATGATGGTCTCGTAGTCGGCGCCTCCGGCCTCGAGGCCGGCGCCGCGCTTGACCGCGGAGTCGATGTTCTTGTTCGGGACCGACTGCTTCTTCGCCTTCTGGATGGCGTCGTAGAGGGTCGGGTTGCCGTCGGGGTCCGACCCACCCGTCCGGGCGGCGACCTCGATGTTCTTGATCAGCTTCGCGAAGAGCTTGCCGCGCTTGGCGTCGATCACGGCCTTCTTGTGCTTCGTCGTGGCCCATTTAGAGTGGCCGGACATCTGCCTGTCTCCTTCGCGTAACCCATCTCTGTGTGAACGCCAGAGATCCTACAAGGACTCCGCCGTCCGTTTGGCTCGCACCATGTCGACGAACAGGGAGTGCACACGGTGGTCGCCGGTCAGCTCCGGATGGAACGACGTGGCGAGCGCGTTGCCCTGGCGAACGGCGACGATGTGCCCCTCGTACTCCGCGAGCACCTCGGCCCCGGCTCCGACGGACTCGACCCAGGGGGCGCGGATGAAGACGCCCTCTACAGGATCGCCCTGGACGCCGTCGACGTCGACGGCCGCCTCGAACGACTCGTTCTGACGTCCGAACGCGTTCCGGCGCACGATCATGTCGATGCCGCCGATGGTCTCCTGGCCCGAACGCGGGTCGAGGATCTTGTCGGCGAGCATGATCATGCCCGCGCAGGTGCCGTAGACGGGCATCCCGTCCCGCACGCGTGCACGGAGCGGTTCCATCACTCCGAAGAGGACGGCCAGCTTGGAGATGGTCGTGGACTCACCGCCGGGGAGGACGAGGCCGTCGACCTCGGCGAGCTCTTCGGGGCGCCGCACCGCCCTGGCCACGGCGTCGGCCGCGGCCAGGGCGATGAGGTGCTCCCGTACGTCGCCCTGGAGGGCCAGGACGCCTATGACGGGTGCGTCGGTCATGTACGTGATGTCCTATGCGGTGTCTTGCCGGCTGCGTCTTACCAGCCGCGGTTGGCGTAGCGCTGGGCCTCGGGGAGGGTGTCGCAGTTGATGCCGACCATGGCCTCACCGAGGTTGCGGGAAGCGTCCGCGATGATCTTCGGGTCGTCGTAGAAGGTGGTCGCCTTCACGATGGCGGCGGCACGCTTGGCCGGGTCGCCGGACTTGAAGATGCCGGAGCCGACGAAGACGCCCTCGGCGCCGAGCTGGCGCATCAGCGCGGCGTCGGCGGGGGTGGCGACGCCACCGGCGGAGAACAGCACGACCGGCAGCTTGCCCAGCTCGGCGACCTCCTTGACCAGCTCGTACGGGGCGCGCAGCTCCTTGGCGGCGGCGTACAGCTCGTGGTTGTCGAAGCCGCGCAGGCGGGCGATGTCGCCCTTGATCTGGCGCAGGTGGCGGACGGCCTCGACGACGTTGCCGGTGCCGGCCTCGCCCTTGGAGCGGATCATGGCGGCGCCCTCGGCGATGCGACGCAGGGCCTCACCGAGGTTGGTGGCGCCGCAGACGAACGGCGTGGTGAAGGCCCACTTGTCGGAGTGGTTGACCTCGTCGGCCGGCGTGAGGACCTCGGACTCGTCGATGTAGTCGACGCCGAGGGACTGCAGCACCTGGGCCTCGACGAAGTGGCCGATCCGGGACTTGGCCATGACCGGGATCGAGACGGCGTCGATGATGCCCTCGATCATGTCCGGGTCGGACATGCGGGCCACCCCGCCGTCCTTGCGGATGTCGGCCGGGACTCGCTCCAGAGCCATGACGGCTACGGCGCCCGCGTCCTCGGCGATCTTCGCCTGCTCCGGCGTGACGACGTCCATGATCACGCCGCCCTTGAGCTGCTCGGCCATGCCGCGCTTGACGCGGGCGGTGCCGGTCTCGGAGTTCTGGGGAGTGGAGAGCGTGCTGGACACGGGTGGGACCTCACTCTGCGAAAAGAGGAAATTCTGCTCGACGAGAGGAAACGCGAAGGTAACAGGCCACTGCAAGGGCCAATGGTGAGCCGGTGGATCGTTTTGCCCCGGCAGGGGATGCCACCGGCGGGTTTCACCAGGCGTTCGGCCGTCACACGGCCGAACGCCCCATGAGTGCCGCCGGCGGCTCGTCGTCCATCTCGAAAGCCATCGGAAACGGCGCATGGCCGGCGAGGCGGAACCAGCGCACCTTGCGGTGACGCCGCAGAGCCCGCGCCGCGCGCACCGCGTCGTTGTGGAAGCGCCGGGCCATCGGCACCCTGCGCACCGCCTCGGTCAGCTCATGGGCCGCCTCCTCACCGCCCGGTGCCTCCCGCACCGCCTGCACCTGCTGCGCCTCCGCGAAGACGGCCCGCAGCGCCTGGCTCAGCTCGCTCTCGGCGACCTCCCGCTGGTCCTCCTCCGCCTGCCGCGCCGCGTGCGCGGCCTCGTACAGGACGATCGAGGCGGCCGGGTCGAGCACGCCGGAGGTCGCCAGCTCCTGGGTGACCGACGCCCGTCGCAGCAGCTGCGCGTCGAGCGCGGCACGCGCCGCGTCGATCCGGGAGTGCAGCCGATCGAGACGCCCCGCGGTCCAGCTCAGGTAGAGGCCGATCGCGACGAGGGCGACAAGGATCCAGATGAGGGTTGGGCTCACGGGCGGCAAGGCTACCGGGCCGCCCTCGCACGCCCCTCAGCGTCCCGCCGGCCACGGAGGCGGCCTGCCGTCCGTCGCGCGGGAGGCGGGCAGCCGTCGGCGGGGGCCTGCGACGCTCCGTGCCGTCGGCGTCGAACGACACGGAGCGCCGGCGGCCCCCGCGCTCCGCGGCCGCCGCGGAGGCGGACCGCGGTCGGCACCGGCCGGCCGTCGGCCGGGATGCGAATCCGGGCGGGCTCAGTCCCGCGCCAACCCCAGGCGCGCCCGCAAACCCGTGCGTTCGTCCGCGGCCACGGCGGCCGCGCCTTCCGTCACCGTCTCGTAGACCGACAGGATCTCCGCCCCGACCGTCGACCAGTCGAAGCGCCGTACATGGGCGCTGCCCCGCGCTCGCAGTTCCGCTCGCCGCTCCGGGTCCTCCAGAAGCCGCAGGGCCGCGGCGGCGAGTGCGTCCGCGTCCTCGTTGGCGAACAGTTCGCCGGCCGCGCCCCGGTCGAGGACCTGGGCGAAGGCATCGAGATCCGAGGCGAGCACGGGGGCCTGCGCGGACATCGCCTCGACCAGGACGATCCCGAAGCTCTCACCGCCGGTGTTGGGTGCCACGTAAAGGTCGACGCTGCGCAGGAAGCGGGCCTTGTCCTCGTCGCTGATCATCCCGAGGAACTCCACACGCGAGCGCAGGTCCACGGGGAGCGTCTCCACCGCCTCCTTCTCGTCACCGCGTCCGGCGACCAGCAGCCGGGTCTGCGGGCGGGCGGCCAGGATCTTCGGCAGGGCCCGCATGAGGACGGGCAGTCCCTTGCGCGGTTCGTCGATGCGCCCTATGAAACCGATCGTGTCGCCCTGCCACTCCGGCTTGGGCTTGGCCTTCGCGAAGAAGTCGACGTCCACGCCGTTCGGGATCACCACCGCGTCGCCGCCCAGGTGCTCCACGAGCGTGCGCCGTGCGTACTCGCTCACCGCGATCCGGGCGCTGATCTTCTCCAGGGCCGCCTGGAGGATGGCGTAGGCGGCGACCATCGCCCGGGACCGCGGGTTCGACGTGTGGAAGGTCGCCACGATGGGACCCTGCGCCGCCCAGCAGGCCAGCAGGCCCAGCGACGGCGAGGCCGGCTCGTGGATGTGGATGACGTCGAACCGGCCTTCGTGCAGCCAGCGCCGCACCCGGGCGGCGCTCAGGAAGCCGAAGTTCAGCCGGGCCACCGAGCCGTTGTACGGCACCGGGACCGCGCGGCCGGCCGAGACCACGTACGGCGGGAGGGGGGTGTCGTCGTCCGCGGGGGCGAGCACGGAGACCTCGTGCCCGAGGCGGATGAAGTACTCGGCCAGATCACGGATGTGGAACTGGACGCCACCCGGCACGTCCCAGGAGTACGGGCAGACGATGCCGATCCTCACGAGGTCCCCTTCTCGGGCCGCGAGGGGGCCTTGGCTGGATCCAGGTCAGCGAGCCACAAGCGCTGCAGCATGTGCCAGTCCTCCGGATGCTCGGCGATCCCCGTGGCGAAGGCGTCGGCCAGCGCCTGTGTCATGACAGACGTCTTCTCGGCCCGGGTGCCTGTCTCAGGTACCTCGATGGGGGGATGTACGCGGCCCTGCATGACGGGCGACTCGTCGTACCAGAGGGTCACGGGCAACAGTTGCGCACCGGTCTGCTGCGCGAGCAGCGCAGGTCCCGCGGGCATGCGGGCCGTCTCACCGAAGAAGGAGACCTCGATGCCGGAGGCGGACAGATCTCGGTCGGCCACCAGGCAGACCAGTCCCCCGTCGCGCAGCCGCCGGGCCAGGGTGCCGAACGCGGAGCCGCCGCTGTGCGGCAGCACCTCCATGCCGAGGCCCTCGCGGTAGGCGACGAACCGGTCGTAGAGCGTCTCGGGCTTGAGCCGCTCGGCGACCGTCGTGAAAGGTATCTCCAGCTTGGTGGTCACCCAGGCGCCGGCCAGGTCCCAGTTCGCCAGGTGCGGCAGCGCCAGGACGACGCCCCGGCCCTCGGCGAGTCCGTCGGTCAGGAAGTGCAGGTCTTTGGGATCGAAGGCGTCCCTGACGCGCTGAGCGCTCCATGTCGGCAGCCGGAAGGACTCCATCCAGTAGCGCAGGTAGGAGCGCATACCCGCCCGGCCCAGCTCGGCGAGCCGCTCCGGGCCCGCGTCGGGCACCACGCGCGCGTAGTTGCTCTCGAGTCGCTCTACGCCCTTGCCGCGCCGCTTCCAGGCGAGGTCCGCGATGCCACGGCCCAGCCGGGTGGCGACGGGCTCGGGCAGCGTCTTGACGGTGCTCCAGCCGAGGCCGTAGAGCCCGTCCGTCAGTCGTTCCTGGAGGCTGGTCACGTCGCCGCCTCGCCCTCCCGCCCGTCCTGCCCGCCGATCACTTCGCCGCCCCGCTCCCATGCTCGGCATTCTCGCTCTTCTCCGCGGCCGCGGCGGCGTCCGCCTCGGCCGATTCCCGGCGCACCGTGACGACGCGCTGGACCAAGGTGACCAGGCTGCCGACGGCGACGATCCACAGGGCGATCGGCAGCAGCACCTGGATGCCGGGTACGCCGAACTTGTGCAGTCCGGCGAAACCGGCCGCGACCAGCGAGATGACCAGGCGCTCCGCGCGCTCCACGAGTCCGTTGACCGCCACGGGCAGGCCGATCGACTCGCCCCGGGCCTTGGTGTATGACACCACCTGCCCGCTGGCCAGACAGAAGAGCGAGACCGCGCACAGCAGGTCGTTGTCGCCCTTGCCCGCGTACCACAGGGCGAAACCGCCGAAGATCGCGCCGTCCGCGACCCGGTCGAGCGTGGAGTCCAGGAAGGCGCCCCAGCGGCTGGTGCGGCCCAGCTGGCGGGCCATGTTGCCGTCGACGAGGTCCGAGAACACGAACAGCGTGATGACGACCGTGCCCCAGAAGAACTCGCCCCGGGGGTAGAAGACCAACGCGCCCGCGATCACACCGGCGGTACCGATGAGTGTGACCGTGTCGGGGCTGACGCCCCGGCGGATGAGAAACGCGGCGAACGGTGTGAGGACACGCGTGAAGAATGCACGCGCGTACTTGTTCAGCATGGCCTTCCCGACGGTCGGTGAGCCGCGCGGCCCCTGGTGGCCACCGGCGGGCCCATCGTAGTCACGCACGCGTGCGAGCGAGGCCCGGGCACCCACACTCCGTGTCACGTCATGACGGCGTCGCGATCACGAAGCGGTCGCCACGCGCCGAACACGGCCGGAAGGCGGGATCGCGTCCTTCGTATGGACGCACCGTGACGCGAGTGCAAAGCTCGAATTCACCGCGGGCGTCACGGAGCCGCCATCGCACGCGGATCCGCATGTCCGCGCCCCCAGTGACCTCACCGTGCACGGGAGGCAGGATCATGGGCGACAAGACGAATGCACACACCGGAGCCGCCGGCAGGGCCACGGCGGCCGACCACCCCGCGTCCGTACGGAATGTGGTGCTGGTCGGCCACAGCGGATCGGGCAAGACGACTCTGGTGGAGGCTCTCGCGCTCACAGCGGGAGCCGTGAACCGGGCGGGCCGTGTGGAGGACGGCGGCACCGTCTCGGACTACGACGAGATCGAGCACCGGCAGCAGCGCTCAGTGCAGCTCTCCCTGGTCCCCGTCGACTGGGACGGGGTCAAGATCAACCTTTTGGACACTCCTGGATACGCCGACTTCGTCGGGGAGCTCCGGGCCGGTCTGCGCGCCGCGGACGCGGCCCTTTTCGTCGTCTCCGCCTCGGACGGGGTGGACGGCTCGACCCGGATGGTGTGGGACGAGTGCGCGGCCGTCGGCATGCCGCGTGCCCTCGTGATCACACACCTGGAAGCCGCCCGGGCCGACTTCGAGGGGATGACCCGGGTCTGTGCCGAAGCGTTCGGTGGGGACGACCCCGACGCCGTGCTGCCGCTGTACCTGCCGTTGCACGGCGCGCCGGGACCGGACGGGCACGCGCCGGTGACCGGGCTGACCGGGCTGCTCACGCAGAAGCTGTTCGACTACTCCTCCGGCGAGCGCAGGGAGTCCGAGCCCGGGACCGATCAGTTGCCGCGCATCGAGGAGGCCCGCAACCGGCTCATCGAGGGGATCATCGCGGAAAGCGAGGACGAAACTCTCATGGACCGCTATCTGGCGGGCGAGGAGATCGACCTCGGCACGCTGATCCAGGACCTGGAGCGGGCCGTCGCGCGCGGCACGTTCTTCCCGGTCCTGGCCGCCGCGCCCGCCGCCGACGGCGCTCGTCAGGGCCTCGGCACGGTGGAGCTGCTGGAGCTGGTCAAGGGCGGCTTCCCCACCCCGCTGGAGCGGGCGGCGCTCGCCGTCACCACTCCGGACGGCAAGCCGCGCGAGCTCGCGCTGTGCGACCCGGACGGACCGCTCGTGGCGGAGGTCGTCAAGACGTCCTCCGACCCCTATGTGGGCCGCGTCTCGCTGGTGCGGGTGTTCTCGGGCACACTGCGCCCCGACGACACGGTGCACGTCTCCGGGCACGGGCTGGCCGACCGAGGGCACGAGGACCACGACGTCGACGAGCGCATCGGGGCCCTGTCCGCGCCGTTCGGCAAGCAGCAGCGCTCCCTGAGCCACTGCATCGCGGGCGATCTGGCGTCCGTGGCGAAGCTGAACCGGGCGGAGACCGGGGACACGCTCTCGGCCAGGGACGACCCGCTGCTCATGGAACCGTGGGAGATGCCCGACCCGCTGCTGCCGCTGGCCATCCAGGCGCACAGCAAGGCGGACGAGGACAAGCTCAGTCAAGGACTCGCACGGCTGGTCGCCGAGGACCCGACCATGCGGCTGGAGCAGAACCAGGACACCCACCAGGTCGTGCTCTGGTGCCTGGGCGAGGCCCACGCGGACGTGGCCCTGGAACGGCTGCGCAACCGGTACGGCGTCCAGGTCGACGTGGTGCCGCACAAGGTCTCCCTGCGGGAGACGTTCGCGGGCAGGTCCGCCGGGCGCGGCCGCCATGTGAAGCAGTCGGGCGGGCACGGCCAGTACGCGATCTGTGAGATCGAGGTCGAACCGCTGCCCGGCGGCTCCGGCGTCGAGTTCGTGGACAAGGTGGTCGGCGGAGCCGTCCCGCGTCAGTTCATCCCCTCCGTCGAGAAGGGCGTGCGCGCACAGGCCGCCAAGGGCCTGGCCGCAGGTCACCCCCTCGTCGACGTCCGGATCACGCTCCTGGACGGCAAGGCGCACTCCGTGGACTCCTCCGACGCCGCCTTCCAGACGGCGGGAGCGCTCGCCCTGCGCGAGGCGGCGGCCGGCGCCACGATCCACCTTCTGGAACCCGTCGCGGAGGTGTCGGTGCTCGTCGGCGACGACTATGTGGGCGCCGTGATGAGCGATTTGTCCGGGCGGCGCGGCCGGGTGCTGGGCACCGAGCAGACGAGCGGCGGCCGCACCCTCGTACGGGCCGAGGTGCCGGAGATCGAGATCGGCCGCTACTCGGTCGACCTGCGCTCCCTCTCGCACGGCACCGCTCGCTTCAGCCGCTCCTACGCGCGGCACGAGCCGATGCCGCCGCAGCTTGCGGCGAAGGTGCGCGAACAGGCGCAGGACGCCTCGTAGTCGGACCCGGCTCGCTTCACGTCCGCGGCGCGATCGGGCCGAGGGGACGCCGGAGCCGGGAGGCCGACCGCGCGAAGGCCCGAAGGGCCGGGCGCGGGCGGTCACCCGGCTCCGGGCAGGCGCGCGCCTGTCCACGGGCTTGTGGGCCGTCCGCCGACGCGTGGCGCTGTGTGCGGATACGCTGATCACCTGATCACGTGAAGACGCGATCAGCGCGATGACCTGTTCAACAGGTGTGCGGAGCAAGGAAGTCGGGAAGGCCGCAGGAGCGGGTTCGGCGGCGAGGGGGCGGCAGTGACGGACGGATTCGATTTCAGCCCCGGGGCGCAGGTGCCCCTCTCGGGGTCCGCGGGCCAGACGGCGGCGACCTATGCCCTGGCGTCGGCGGCCTACCGGGACGCGAAGCTCGAGACGATCCTCGACGCCGACAACGAATGGCACCAGTCGACGGTCAACCCCGGCCGTGCGTGGGCGAAGATACTCCGGCCCAACCTCGGTGAGGCCTTCTCGCTCGCGGTGCGGGACCGCATGCTGGGCGCCAATCGCAAGCCACTCATCCAGTCCTTCGGTACCGAACCTCAGGTGGTCGTGGAGCACTGCCTGGCCGCCCACCGCATCCGCAGGGAGCGCGACAACTGGCTCTCCGCGGTGACGGTGCTGTGCGGAGTGCTGTTCCTGCCGGGGATGCTGGTGTGGCTGCTGGTGTTCCAGATCCGAGCCTCCGTGGCCAGGCGCGACGACAAGCGCGCCTCCGCCCTCGGCACCGCGCTGCTGGTCGGTGTGGGCGCCCTTGCCGTGATCTTCCTGATCCGCATGCCGTTCACGGGCTTCTGGGCGTTGTACGCCCGCGCCTCCGTCGTCATGCCCGTCGTCGGCTGGTTGTGGGCGAAGCAGATCTGCGAGCGGACGGCGAAGGACCTGCGGGAGCGCTGGGAGAGCCTGCTCGCCGGCGGCGGCCTCGGCGCGAAGATCCCCGAGGCGGTGCCCGGAAGCCCCGGCGAGACCTCCGCCGAGCGGCTGCGCCAGGCGCTCGCGCGGCTCAGCGCCGAGCAGCAGTCCAACTCCGTCTTCTACGCCGGGCCCAAGGGCATCCTCGGGATGGGCACCCGCTGGGGCAGCTGGCAGCTGGCCGAGGACCTGGTGCCGCGCGAGAAGGACAAGGAGATCCACCCCTTCCGCAGCTGGGATGTGATCAAGGCCGTCCACCACCAGTTGGGCATGCTGACGCGTGGTCCGCTCAACACCGGCGGCTTCCCGACCCCGTCGATCCGGCACTGGATCGTCAGTCCCATCGGGGAGAAGGCCAAGGAGGTGTCGCGTCCCAAGGGCACGGACGTGGACGCGTACCAGATCAAACCCCACGCCATACAGGAGATCTGCAACAAGCAGCAGTTCGGCGGGGGTGAGCGGCACTACCTGGGGGTCCAGTGGACGCTCTGGGACGGCCAGTTGATCATCACCATGCTGATCACCGTGACGGTGCTGCACGAGACGCTGCGCATCGAGGTCACCGGGCACGCCCTGGGCCCGGTGAACGCCTTGTTCACGACCAAACCCAAGGCGCCGACCAAGAAGGTGCAGAAGCAGGTCAGGTTCTGGGAGACACGAGAGGTGAAGCTGCCGCTGGTGGACACGGACGAGGTGGTGCGGCTCGCGGTCCGCGCCCCCTTCACCGCGTATCCGCCCCTGCTGAACTGGCTCGGCGGCTCGCTGACGCTGCCCGAGCCGTTCGGCCTGCGGCACGCCTGGGCGGACCAGCCGTGGCGGCACCGTTTCATGGCGGACGACGCGCTGCGCGCGGCCACGCCGGTGCTGCGAGTGGTGCACGCGGCGGCGATCCGGGTGCTGGAGGAGAACGGCGTGGACACGGAGAAGTTCGGCACACGGTCGACGTTCCTCAGCACGCAGGTGCAGGACGTGTCACCGCGGAAGGCCGACGTCTACGACGCGTAGTGCCCGCGCCGGCCGGACCGGCGCGCAGTGGGGCGGCCGTCCTCGGGGGCTGCCGCTCCGGTCCCCCTCATCCGCCTCGGCGTCCTCGCTGTCACGCCCCGGAGGGCCCGCTGTCCGTGGGCCACGCCTCCGCCAGCATCTTGCGGGTGTCCGCCAGCAGCTGCGGCAGCACCTTGGTGTGGCCGATCACCGGCATGAAGTTCGTGTCGCCACCCCAGCGCGGAACGATGTGCTGGTGGAGATGAGCGGCGATGCCCGCGCCGGCGACCGTGCCCTGGTTCATGCCGATGTTGAAGCCGTGGGCGCCCGAGGCCGTGCGCAGGGCGGTCATGGCCTGCTTGGTCAGCTCGGCGAGTTCCACGGTCTCCGGTTCCGTGAGGTCCGTGTAGTCGGCGACGTGGCGGTAGGGCACGATCATCAGATGGCCGCCGTTGTACGGGTACAGATTGAGCACCGCGTACACCTGCTCGCCGCGTTTGACGATCAGCCCGTCCTCGTCGGACTTGGCCGGGATCGCGCAGAACGGGCAGCCGTCGCCGGCCCCCGGACCGGTCGGCTTGTTCTCGCCCTGGATGTAGGCCATCCGGTGGGGCGTCCACAGGCGCTGGAACGCGTCCTGCGTTCCCACTCCGATCTGCTGCTCCGGCTCACTGGTCATGCAGTGCAGCATATGGCTTCACCCGTTCGCGGCGTGTCGGCGGGCTCGGCGAAATCCGCCCCGAGCCAAGCCGGCCCGATACACGACGACAGCCGTACGGCCTGCTGGGAGCGGCGGACGGGACCCGCTCGGGGTCGCCTCACTGCTCTGTCTCGCCTCGGCGGAGGGCCCCGGGGAACGCCCCCGGGGGCCCTCCATCACGTACGCGTCAGACCTGCGCCCGCTCCTCGACGACCTTCACGATCTTGGCGATGGCCTCGTCGAACGGAATGCCGTTCTCCTGCGAGCCGTCCCGGAAGCGGAACGAGACCGATCCGGCCGCCATGTCCTCGTCGCCCGCGATGACCATGAAGGGCACCTTCTGCTTCTGGGCGTTGCGGATCTTCTTCTGCATGCGGTCCGAGGAGGAGTCCACCTCGACGCGCAGCCCCTTCTTCCGGGCCGCGGCGGCGAACCGCTCCAGATACTCCACATGCGCGTCGCCGATCGGGATGCCGACCGCCTGCACCGGGGCGAGCCACGCCGGGAACGCGCCCGCGTAGTGCTCGAGAAGCACCGCGAAGAACCGCTCGATCGAGCCGAAGAGGGCGCGGTGGATCATCACCGGGCGCTGCTTCGAGCCGTCCGGGCCGGTGTACTCGAGGTCGAAGCGCTCGGGCAGGTTGAAGTCCAGCTGGACCGTCGACATCTGCCAGGTGCGGCCGATCGCGTCCTTCGTCTGGACGGAGATCTTCGGGCCGTAGAAGGCGGCGCCGCCCGGGTCCGGGACCAGCGGGAGGCCCTGCTTCTCGGCGACCTGGCGAAGGGTCTCGGTGGCTTCCTCCCAGGCGTCGTCCGAGCCGACGAACTTCTCCGGGTCCTTGGTGGACAGCTCCAGGTAGAAGTCCGTGAGGCCGTAGTCGCGCAGCAGGTTCAGCACGAAGGTGAGCGTCTTGTCGAGCTCGTCGGCCATCTGCTCACGCGTGCAGTAGATGTGCGCGTCGTCCTGGGTGAAGCCGCGGGCGCGGGTGAGGCCGTGCACGACGCCCGACTTCTCGTACCGGTAGACGGTCCCGAACTCGAAGAAGCGCAGCGGCAGTTCACGATAGGAGCGGCCGCGCGCGTCGAAGATCAGGTTGTGCATCGGGCAGTTCATGGGCTTGAGGTAGTAGTCCACGCCCTCGTCGAGCTGCATGGGCGGGTACATGCCCTCGGCGTACCAGTCCAGGTGGCCCGACGTCTCGAAGAGCTTTCCCTTCGTCGCGTGCGGGGTGTAGACGAACTCGTAGCCCTCTTCCTCGTGACGCCGGCGCGAGTAGTCCTCCATGACCCGGCGGACGATGCCGCCCTTGGGGTGGAAGACGGCAAGACCCGAGCCGATCTGCTCCGGGATGGAGAACAGGTCGAGTTCGGAGCCCAGCTTGCGGTGGTCGCGCTTCTCGGCCTCGGCGAGGAAGTCCAGGTACGCCTTCAGCTCGTCCTTCGACGGCCAAGCGGTGCCGTAGATGCGCTGGAGCATCGGGTTCTTCTCGCTGCCGCGCCAGTAGGCGGCCGCGTTGCGCATCAGCTTGAACGCCGGAATGTTCCGGGTGGAGGGCAGGTGGGGACCGCGGCAGAGGTCCTTCCAGCACAGCTCGCCGGTCTTGGCGTCAAGGTTGTCGTACATCGTCAGCTCGCCGGCGCCCACCTCGACGTCCGCGCCGTCCTCGCTGGAGGGCGACCCCTTGAGGCCGATCAGCTCCAGCTTGTACGGCTCCTTCGCGAGCTCCTCACGGGCGGCCTCGTCGGTGACCACACGGCGCTCGAAGCGCTGGCCACGCTTCTGGATCTCCTGCATCTTCTTCTCGATGGCCTTGAGATCCTCGGGCGTGAACGGCTTCTCGACGTCGAAGTCGTAGTAGAAGCCGTCCTTGACCGGCGGGCCGATGCCCAGCTTGGCCTCCGGGAACAGCTCCTGCACGGCCTGGGCCATCACATGCGCGGTGGAGTGCCGAAGGATGTTGAGGCCGTCTTCGGAGGAGATCTCGACGCCGTCGACGGTCTCGCCGTCCTTCACCTCGTACGCGAGGTCCTTCAGCTCCCCGCCCACGCGCGCGGCGATGATCGAGCGCTCGCCGGCGAAGAGGTCGGCGGCCGTAGTGCCCGTCGTCACCACGCGCTCTTCCCGCTCGGAATCGCGTTGGATGATCACACGGACGTCTGACACCGGTCTCTCCTGACTGCTGGTGGATGCGGCGCCATACCTGGAGCGCGCGCACTACCGGATCGTACCGACCCGCGGCCATCCTCCGCGAAACGGTTACGGTCAGTCCCCGCCGCAGGCCTCTTCGAAGAAGTCCAGGTTCTCCTGCAGCGACTTCATCAGCCGGTCCCGCTCGGCCTCGTCGACCTGCACCGGTGCCACTCCGGACGCCGCCACCAGGCGCCGGAAGCCGCCCCGGCTCTCCAGCCGCCCGTGCACCCGCACCGGCAGGCCGACGAGGTGGGCGTGCCCTGCGATCCGGTAGGACTCCTCGTCCAGCGTCATCCGGACGTGAGGAACCTCGGCCCCGGCGATGACCCGCAGCCGTACGGTGCCTTCACCCCGGGGCCCCGACCTGCGCAGCCGGACGACGGCCCCGGTGATCCGCACCGGCACGGACGGCTCCTCCCGCTGATAGCGGGCCGAGGCCTCGCGCAGCACGGGCAGGTCGCCCGGTGAGAACTCGACCGGCTCGCCGGGCGCCGCGCAGCCCTCGGGGACACCGGCGGCGGGCGCCCACTCGACGGCGATCCGGGCACCCTCGGATCCGCGTACGAGGGCGACCAGCGCCTCGGTCAGCTCGTGGCTCACGCCTGCCTCCACGGCGGCGTCGAAGGCGTCCATGCCACCGGTGGCCCGTTTGTAGTCGATGGCCTCCCTGGCCGCGTTCAGGGCCTGGTGCAGGCGCACGGCGAGCGGCCTGCCGGTGGAGACGGGCGTGAAGGCGGTGAGCCGGCGGCCGCCGGCGGCCGCGCCGACCAGCACATGTTCCAGAGATGCCGCCGCGGGCCTGCGGTGGCGGGCGCCGTAGTAACCCGCACGCGCGCGTGCGGCCAGCGCGCCCGCCATCAGCATCTGGCGGGCGGCGGAGCGCAGCTGGTCCTCGACGGCCCAGGGCGCCGCGCCCGCGGGTCCCGCCGGGACGTCCCGCCACCAGTGGATCTCGTCGCTGGGCACGGCCAGCCCGAGGAGCACGTCCCTGGCCGCGGGCGAGCCGCTGCGGGACAGCGCGACGAGGGCCTCGCCTATCAGGTCGTCGCTGTCGGGGAAGGCTCGGCTCTCCGGCACCAGCAGACTTGTGCGGCCGCCGCCCGGGCCCGGTGGGGTCCACCGGCCGTAGCGCCCGGCGGCTCCGCCCCGGCGCTGCCAACCGTGGCGGTCCAGCAGGGCGCCGAGCACGGTGGGATCGACCTGGTCGGGCGCGGGCGGCTGGTTCCACAGCGGCTCGGCCGGGTGCGGCCGCACGGCGCGGGCCGGCTCGTCGAGGGGACGGTGTGTCACGGTCTGCCTCCCGTTCCGACCCGGGTCATGATCTCGCACAGGGCTCGGTCGTCGAATATGCGTGAAGTGGGGATGCGTACGGTGGTGCGGCGCCGGCCCGTGATCGGGTGTCCGGCCAGGTTGACCCAGTAGCAGCAGTGCCGCAGGTCGAGCCGGTCGTGGCCGGCCCGCAGCCATTGCTCCTGGGACCGCGGAACGATCATCACGACCAGGATCTTGTGCACCGACACCGGGGTGCGGGCGAGCTTCGCCAGATGCTCGTTGTCGAGCGTGAACGAGAAGAAGCGGCCCGGTGGGTTCGGCGGGATCTGGTAGGTGCATTTCAGCTGCACCTTGATGGTGACCTCGTCGTCCACCGTGTGCCCGGGCGCGCTGTGACTGACGTGCCAGTCGATGCCGTTGTCCGGAAAGGGCTGTGACAGTGAGCAGCCGGCCGCGGCAGCGACCGCGTGCAGATAGCCCACCTGCAACGTCTCCATGCAGGCGGTGGTGGCGAGTGTGCCGCGATGGGGTGCCGTCCGCTCGGGCAGCAGCCCGCCCCGTTCGGGCTGCGCTATCGCCATGACCAAAAAGCCTTCCCAGCTGAGAGAGTCCCCGTGACGGGCCCGTGAACTGCAAAGACCCGTACTCCTGTTGTGTCCTTCCGGCGTACGACGCAAACAGCCCGGGTATCACCAAACGGGCAGAAGACGGTGCGTCAGCTGCCAAGGGTGAACGAGGAGTTGTGTAGGCATGACGTGCTGGTACGAGGGCCCTCTGGCCGCCTTTGACACAGAGACCACAGGAGTTGACGTCGAGACCGACCGGATCGTGTCGGCCGCCGTCGTCGTCCAGGACGCCCCGGGCGCCCGGCCGCGGGTGAGCCGGTGGCTGGTGAACCCGGGTGTGCCGGTACCCGCCGAGGCGACGGCGGTGCACGGGCTGACGGAGGAGCATCTGCAGCGCAACGGCCGCTGGCCGTCGCCGGTGATGGAGGAGATAGCCAGGGAACTGGGCGAGCAGGCCGTCCGGGGCCGGCCGCTGGTGGTGATGAACGCGCCGTTCGATCTGACGCTGCTGGACCGGGAGTTGCGCCGGCACCGTGCGTCCTCGCTCGAGGACTGGTTCACATCGGCGCCACTGCGCGTGCTGGACCCGCGGGTCCTCGACAAGCATCTGGACCGCTACCGCAAGGGCCGCCGCACGCTCACCGACCTGTGCGCGCACTACGGAGTCGTGCTGGACGGAGCACACGACGCGGCGGCGGACGCGGCGGCCGCGATGGACGTCGTACGGGCCGTGGGGCGCCGTTTCGCGGCCCGTCTGGACCGGCTGACGCCGGCCGAGCTGCACACCTTGCAGACGACATGGCACGCGGCGCAGGCGCGCGGGCTGCAGGCCTGGTTCGCGCGCAGCGGTACCGAGGAGTCGGTGGACCCGGCGTGGCCGCTGCGGCCGGAACTGCCGGCGGCCGCCTGAACAAGCGAAAACCGGCCCGCCATGACGGACCGGTCTTCTCCGGGTGGGCGATACTGGGTTCGAACCAGTGACCTCTTCGGTGTGAACGAAGCGCTCTCCCACTGAGCTAATCGCCCGGGAACGCACCGAACAATACAGGTCCGGGCCGGGTTCCTTCAAACCGCTTGGAGATGGGCGAGGAGTCCCCGCCGCCCGGCGCGCATCATCAGCCAGTGGTTGGCGAGGAAGAAGGGCCGCCCCGGCACGGCGAGCCTGCTGAGCAGAGGTTTGTTCACATCGACCACCTGGTCGTAGCGGGCGAGGGAACCGGATGCGGCCGCGGTGACCGTCCAGCGTGCCCAACCGTCGACGTCGCCGGACAGCACCGCCTCCAGGACCCCGGCCTCCGGGTCGCGCCGCACCTCGCGCGCCGTGAAGGTCAGGTCGTACGGCAGCAGCGAGCGGATCCGGACGACACCGGTCGTGTCGTCGAGCCGGGTCACGTCCCGCACCTGGCGCCACCACCTCGGGTACTCCTCGGGCCGCTCCAGCACCGCGTACACGGCGGCGGGCGGCACGGGCAGAGTCCACAGGCTGCGGAAGCGGTAGTGCGTCCAGTCCATGAACAGAGTCTGCCCGCGACCGGCGCCGCCGATTGAGTACGCGTACTCATGCCGCCCGGGCGGACGCGGACCACAATGCGGCTGCGAGCGCCGCCGCCCGTGCGGCGGCGCTCCCCCCGGAAACACCGTGTCCCGCGGTCACCGAAGTCGGCTGCCTGCCCTGCCCGGTGGTTGCTGCCGTTCGCCCGCCACTCCGTCGCACCCCCTGGGCCGAAGTACCGGACCTCTTCCCGGAACTGGCCGGCACTCATATTCCCGGCGTCCGGCAGGACTTGAAACCGAAGAGAACACCCCTTTTGTCGTACTTCTCGAGACATGCCGCGATGTTCCGGAATACGGCCGGAGGATTTCCGTCCGCTCCCTGGCGCTGGAACACCTCCCGGAACGGGACACAATCCGGGAAGTCCGTCCCCATCTTGATCTTCTCGATCTTCGGACAGTTCTTTTCGGAGGGCGCGACGGACCGGTCGGCTCTTTTCGCGTCATCGATCGACACTCACCGGGCGTAACGGAACGTAACCTTCCGACCCCCGTCGGCCGCGTCGTGAATCGTTTCGAGCAGACGCTCCCCGCCGGTCCCCGTACGGACACACGACGAGGGCGGCGTGACTCACGGTGCTCGTGAGTGCACACCGCCCTCGACCTTGTGGGCGATACTGGGATCGAACCAGTGACCTCTTCGGTGTGAACGAAGCGCTCTCCCGCTGAGCTAATCGCCCGGGCGTACGGAGCACATTACCGCATGTCAGGTGCGCCTCCGACCAGCTGCCGACGGCGACGGAGCGCTACTGCTCGATGTTCCAGGGCATCGCCACGCCGAACCTCCAGACGTAGGCGCCCGCGAGCACCGCCACGATCGTCACGCCGACCGTCGTCAGGACGATGTTGCGCCGGCGCACCTTGGGGTCGAGGGCACGCTGGGCCGCCTCGGTGACCTTGCGCTTCGTCCAGCGCAGCACCAACTGCGCCCAGACGAACTCGGTCGCCCAGAGCGCCATGCCGGCGAAGATCACCAGCCAGCCCGGACCGGGCAGCGGAAGCAGGACCACACCCACGGCGACGATCGCGAGACCGATCACGAAGACGCTCACCTGCCAGCTCAGGTGCAGCACCCTTCGCGCCTTGATGAATTCCGGCGCCCGGGAACCGAGCGCTCGCTCCGCCTTCGTTTCCTTCGCAGCCACGGCGATCTTGCCCCGCTCGTCACTCCCCGTATTCATGCGAACAAAGCCTACCGGAGAGAAACCGGTCACCAGATTGGGCGAACCACACAAACGCGATCTCGGCCGGATGAGCTACGCAAAGAAAGGCAAAACACTCAGAGGGGTTTACAACGGCACCGTAGGTGGCATGTCGATTTCGCCGACGTGCGAATCCCCGAGCGCACACTGAGCGAAAGGCCTTGGCGCTTATGAACACCACGGTCAGCTGCGAGCTGCACCTGCGCCTCGTTGTGTCGAGCGAGTCCTCACTGCCTGTACCCGCGGGACTGCGGTATGACACGGCCGATCCCTACGCCGTGCACGCCACTTTCCACACCGGAGCCGAGGAGACCGTCGAGTGGGTGTTCGCCCGCGACCTCCTCGCAGAGGGCCTGCACCGGCCCACAGGGACGGGCGACGTCCGCGTCTGGCCGTCCCGCAGCCACGGTCAGGGCGTCGTGTGCATCGCCCTGAGTTCCCCGGAGGGTGAGGCCCTGCTCGAGGCCCCGGCGCGGGCCCTCGAGTCGTTCCTGAAGCGGACCGACGCCGCCGTGCCACCCGGCACGGAGCATCGCCATTTCGATCTCGACACGGAGCTCTCCCACATCCTGGCCGAGAGCTGACGCGACACCTCGAACAGCCCGGCGCCGTCCACTCGGGGAGACGGCTCGGGCCAGGACAACCGCATACGGCACACCCAGGGCGCCGTCGCCGCGAACCGTCGCGGTGGCGGCGTTCCAGGTGTGTACAGAGGGTGACGAAGTCGTCCCGGATCGTCAGAGGAGGGCCGTGTGCGCCGCACGGAGCCGTTCCGGTCGTCAAGAGGCGGTCTCCGGCCCGGCCCGCGGCCGTCCCATGGCGGCGAGGAGCCGCTAGGCTCGGCCAGCATCGGCGGGCGTCCGCCCGACCCCCAGGCCAGGGAGCGACACGTGTTGATCACCCACGACACCCGGTGCGCGCTCGACCTCGTGGTAGATCTGGTGAACACCACACCCGAGGGCGACGAGACGGACGGGCTCCCGGATGTCGCCGCCCTCGACGGTTTCGCACGCGACCACGACCTGAGCGACGTCGGCGTCCTCTCGGAGTTCGACCTGTCGGCCGTGCGGAAGATCCGCGGGCGGTTCGCGGCGGTCTTCGCCGCGGCGGACGCCCGGACCGCCGCAGGGCTGATCAACGATCTGGTCGCGGCAGCCGGGACGACGCCCCGGCTCACCGACCACGACGGCTACGACTGGCACGTGCACTACTTCGCACCCGGCGCCTCCGTCGCCGATCACATCGCCGCGGACTGCGGTATGGCCCTGGCGTTCTTCGTGGTCGCCGGGGAACAGGAGCGGCTGCGCCGCTGCGAGGCGCCGGACTGCCGGCGCGCCTTCGTCGACCTTTCCCGCAACCGTTCCCGCCGCTACTGCGACAGCCGCACCTGCGGAAACCGGCTCCACGTGGCCGCGTACCGGGCACGCCGCAAGGAGGCGGCGGGCTGAGTGTCGCGCTGCCGGGCGACCGGGCAGTGACTCCCCGTTCGCGCCGAGCGGGGGCTGACGGAGCCCTCGGCGGGTGGCGCCAGGGGCTCCGCATACGGCTCAGAGCATCAGCAGGTCGTGCAGTGATGCCATGAGCAGCAGGCAGCCGATAACCGCAAGGAAGATCATCAGCGGTGGCTGGGAAAGCGCGAAGAGACAGCCCCGACGCTCCTCGGGAGGAGCAGCGGTGTCGCTCTGGGTTCTGTCCAGCATCTCGCGGCGATGATGACGCAGCCAGCACCCGCTACGCGATCAACACGCTCGGAATGGCGGGGAGTTCTCTCATATCCGTGATCTACGGAACGAAGCTGATCTCGGCGTGTGCGACCGTGATCATCCCGGGGCGCCGCGCGACCGTTGTGTCGTTTCGACGCGTGCCCGCGACCATGCCGTGCCTCAGATGCCGTGCTTCTTCAGGATGGCCTCGATGTCACTGAAGTCGTCCGTGGAGTCGCCCGCCCGAGGGGTGGCCTTGGGGCGGGTCGCCGCGGGAGCTGCGGTACCCAGCGCCGGAGCGGAGGCGGCCGGGGCCACCGGCTCGCGCTGCGCGGCCCGTGCCGCCTTGCGTTCCTTGCGGGTGCCGCCACGGCGACGCTCCAAGGCCCGCGTGGTCGCGAACAGCAGCCAGGCGACACCGAGCACGCCGAAGCCCGCCCATGCCGTGGGGCTGAACGCCGTGTCGGCCAGCCAGCCGACGACGCCCGTCATCACCAGGCCGACCGGCACCAGCGCGTACGCGGCGATACGCGCCGCCGTCAGGAAGCGCTTGCGCCAGGCCGTGACCGCGGCGATCCCCAGGCCGGCCGCGGAGACGGCGGAACAGACTGTCTCGGCAATCATCGCGACCTCCAGGGTGGTGATCGTTCGGGCAGGGTCGGTTCGTCCCTTCCATCCTGCACCGCCGCACACCCCGCGGGCCACGGTCGAAACGGACCTCAGGGAGATCTCCGGGTCTGCTCCTCCTCAGGGCGCGGCCCCGTCTCCACCCCCTGGCGCCACAGGTGCCGCCTACGCCTCACCTGTCCCGGTCGGGTCCCGTTTGGGGCACGCCCGCAAGGACTGGGAGACTGTTGAGCATGAGTGACTCCTCCCCCGCCCGCGCCGGCGCCCCCGTCCTGGACGTCTGGTGCGAACTCCAGTGCCCCGACTGCCGCACCGCCCTCGAGGACCTGCACGCCCTGCGCGCCCGCTACGGTGACCGGCTGGAGCTGCGGCTGCGGCACTTCCCGCTGGACAAGCACCCGCACGCCTTCGCCGCCGCGCAGGCCGCCGAGGAGGCGCTGACGCAGGGGCAGGGCTGGCCGTACGTGGAGGCCGTTCTCGGCCGGGTCGAGGAGCTGAGCCGCCGGGGCGAGGCGTTCCTCGTCGAAGTGGCCGGTGAACTCGGCCTGGACGCAGAGGAGTTCGACACCGCCCTGGTCGACGGCCGGCACATCCTGATCGTCGACGCCGACCAGGCCGAGGGCAAGGCCATCGGGGTGACCGGCACCCCGACGTATGTGATCGACGGCCTGCGTCTCGACGGGGGCAAGAGCCAGGAGGGCCTGCGGGAGCGCATCGAAGAGATCGCGGACCGGCTGCTGGCCGAGGGGGCCTGAGTCTCAGGCCAGGTCCTTGTAGAAGTTGTACGAACTGGTCTCGTACCCCAGCGAGGTGTAGAGACGTTCGGCCGGGGCATTGCCCGCGAAGACGTGAAGGGCGATGCGCCCCTCACCGCCCTCGGCCGCCTGCGCCTCGGCGAGCCGCATCAGCGTGCGCCCGTGGCCGCGGCCCCGGTGCTCGGCGTGGACCTCCACGTCCAGGACGAACGCGGTGTCCGGCCACAGACCCAGCCACAGGATGCCGACCGGATCCCCGTCGCTCTCCAGGACGCTGATCACCGTGTTCTCGCTGGCCAGGCCGTCCGGCAGGAATCGAACGTCGCTCTGCTCGGCCTTGGCGTACGCCTCGGCGGTGGACGCTCCCCGCTCGATCAGGCTGCGCGCGAAACTTTCCCGCTCCTGTGCCCGCCACGGGCCGTACTCGGCCTCGGTCATGGGACGGGCGACGAGGCCGGCGGACAGCCGGGGCACGGTGGCCTCCAGCCGCTTCTCCATGTTCCGGCTGCGCAGGACGTACCCGAGTGTCGTCGCCAGCCGGAGGGCCGCCTCGGCGTCGCCGGGCACCGAGGCCTCGATGCGCTTGCAGCCCCAGCCGCGCGCCACCTCCTCGGCGGCCAGCGCGGCCACGGTGCCCCTGCCCCTCCCGCGGTCCGGCTCCTCGATACGCAGGTCCGCGAGGCAGGCCACGGTGGGCCCGTACTCGGGGTGTGTGGACAGGTGTATCCCACCGATCGGACGGCCGTTCACACACACCTGATAGCGCCGTGAACGCGTTCCGTCCGGGTCGTGGCGAAGCGGCTCGGTCGGCCGCAGGGTCGTGGTCATCACAGGTGTTCTACCCGGTGCCGCGCCATGGGGCAGCCGAATTTCGCCCGGCTCAGGGGTCGAGGTCGTTCCGCGCCCGCTCGTCGAAGATCCGCATCGCCTTGGCGGTCACCGGACCCGGCGCACCCGGCAGTTCACGGCCGTCGACCCGGTGCACCGCCTGCACGTCCCGCAGCGTGGAGGTGAGGAAGACCTCGTCCGCGCGCTCCAGGACGTCAAGCGGCAGTTCGGCCTCCTTGGCACCCGCCCACTCGACGGTGAGCGCACGGGTGATGCCCGCGAGGCAGCCGGAGGCGACCGGCGGGGTGTGGATCTCGCCGTCGAGGACCACGAAGACGTTCGACCCGGTGCCTTCGCAGAGCTGCCCGACGGTGTTGGCGAACAGTGCCTCGGAGGCGCCCTGTTGGGAGGCCCGGGCGAGGGCGACGACGTTCTCGGCGTACGACGTGGTCTTCAGGCCGGCCAGCGCGCCGCGTTCGTTGCGGGTCCAGGGCACGGTGATCACGGCGGTGGCGTCGGGACGCCGGGTCGTCCCGCCGACGGCGACCACGAGGGTCGGACCCCGGTCGCCACGGTCCGAGCCGAGCGGGCCGTGGCCGCCGGTGTACGTGATGCGCAGGCGGCCGAGCGGCACCGGCTCGGCCTCCAGCACCGCGGCGCAGGCGCGCCGGACCTCGTCGAGGTCGGGGTCGGGAAGGCCCAGGCCGCGCGCCGAGCGAGTGAGCCGGTCGAGGTGACGGGTCAGCGCGAACGGCCGTCCGTGGACGGTCTTGACGGTCTCGAAGATGCCGTCGCCGACGGTCAGTCCGTGGTCCAGGACGGAGACGCGGGCGGACTCGACGTCCTTGAGCCCGCCGTCCAGCCAGATCTTCACGTGAGGGTCCCTCCACTCGCCTCGTGCGCGCCCGACGCTACCGTGAGCAGCCGGGCGGCCTTCAGTTCGGTCTCCTCCCACTCCCTCTCCGGGTCGGAGCCCCAGGTGATGCCCGCTCCGGCGCCGAAGCGCAGCAGGGCGGCGTCCCCCGGGGTCCGGTCGATCCAGAACGTGCGGATGCCGACCGCCAGCTCGCCCACTCCCCGGTCCGCGTCGACCCAGCCGATACCGCCGCAGTAGGGGCCGCGGGGCGCGGTCTCCAGGGCGTCGATGATCCGCAGGGCGCTGGACTTGGGCGCACCGGTGATCGAGCCGGCCGGGAAGGTGGCCTCGAGCAGCTCCGGCCAGCCCGCGTCCGCGCGCAGTTCACCGCGGACCGTGGAGACGAGGTGCACCAGTCCGGGATGCTTCTCGACGACGCACAGGTCGGGCACGGACACGCTGCCGGAGGTACAGACACGGCCGAGGTCGTTGCGGACCAGGTCCACGATCATCACGTTCTCGGCGTAGTCCTTCTCCAGAAGGTCCTCCTCGGTGCGCCCGGTGCCCTTGATCGGGCCGGAGTCGACACTCCGGTCGTCACGGCGCAGGAAGAGCTCGGGGGAGGCGGTGGCGATCTCCACCCCGTGCTCGGGCAGGCGGATCGTCCCTGCGTACGGCGCCGGATTGCCGCGCGCCAGCAGGGAGGTCAGCGCGTCCACATCCGCGTCGGACGCGACCGGCGCGGAGAGCACGCGGCAGAGATTCACCTGGTAGACCTCGCCGGTCGCGATGTGCTCGCGGATCTTGCGCACTCCCGCCGTGTACGTGGCGCGGTCGAGCGAGGACGTCCAGTCACCGGTCGCCGGGCCCCGCCATCGGCCCGGCACCGGGGCGGGCACGGGCTCCTCCCGTACGTCCTCGAAGCGGGCGCAGGTCAGACGCCCCTCGTAGTCCGCGCAGACCGCCCAGAAGCCGGCCGAGTCGAGGGCTGCGGGGTCGCTGGTGACATCGAGGAGACCGGTGGCGACACGGTCACCGAAACGTGCGAGAGGAGGCAGGTTGAGCACACTCTCGAGTCTATGGCGGGTGTCCTGTCGGTGGCCCGGACATGTCCCCGTGGGGCCCTGACCATGACCTTGACCAGGCGCAGCGCAGCACGCTGCACAAACGCGTTTTTGTACTGGCTCCGGAATCCGCTAGAGTTCAACACGTCGCCGGGACGTGGGAGCGGACCGAAACGACAA